>NZ_JBSSDI010000048.1:0-14112 GCF_054060575.1 Thermostichus sp. MS-CIW-15
TTTTACATACCTAGCCATACCAAGCAGCCATACTGAACATACTGGGCATTATTTTCAGTATAGTCCAGCATATCATTGACTAGAGTCATGCTCCCGTCAACCCGATGGAGACGGCTGGCGGGATCCCTGTTCCCGGTGTGAGGGCGGGTCTCAAGAATTGTCTCAATGTCCAGAGGAGCGGCGGAATCGGCAATTCAAAAGGGATCCCTTAGGGATCGAAGGCAAAGGTCATCTGCACGGCCCCTGTAGAATCCACCTCAACCCTGCGCAGGAATTCCCGCAGGTAGGCGCGGCGCTCACTCTCGCTGAGGTCTTGCCAGAAGGGCGGGATGGAGAGAGTTTGGGCAATCTGGAGGAAGTTGGCGGGGGGGAGCTGTTCCAGCTTTTGGGCCAAGCGGGCCGTTTCCGCCCGCAACTGGTAGCAGCGCTGGGCCAGGGCAGGTTCGTCCATTAGTCCAGATTGCTGCAGCTCCTCCAGTTGTCGCAGCCGCTCGCTGTTGGCTTGGATCTGGGCTTGGAGCTGTTGGCGGGTTTGATCCAGGGCCTGCCGATCCAGGTTTTGGGCCCGCTGGGGGAGCTGTTGGCAGACTTGGCGGATCACCTCCTGCAGAACGGCGGCGTAGTGGAGGCTGTAGCGACAGGTTTGGCAACGCAGGTAGAGGTAGGAGGAGCCGTTCTTCTTGGCCTTGCGAGGGGTGGTTTGCACAATGCGCAGAAGGCTGCCGCAGACGCGGCAATGGACTAGGCCGGCCAAGGCGCGGGGGGCGCTGGCGCTGCGGCGCGGGATCTTTTGGTTGCGTTTGAGCCAGCGATCGATCTGGGCGGCCTCGGCGCGGCTGAGGAGAGCCGGGTGGGTATCGCGCAGAACGGTGCCGTCGGCGTAGGCCAGATCTCCACGATAGACCGGGTTGAGCAGCCAGTTGCGCCCGGTGGCCACCGAAATGCGCTTGTGGTGTTTTTCAGCGATGAAGCGCACCGCCTGGCGCAAGGATCCGTAGAGAAGAAAGTGCTGGAAAAAATCCTGAACAATGGGGGCTTGGCGGCGATCCAGCGCGTAGCGATCCCCTTCGCGGCGGTAGCCAAAGGGGGCAGGCCCAGGGGGAGGCTTGCCCGCTAGACGGTTTTGGGCTTGGCTGCAGCAGAGGCGGCGGCTCTGCAATTGATGGGGGAGCTCGGCCAGCAGCGGGATCCAATCGGCAGCAGCGCTGGGGGTGTGCAGGCCGGACTCGTTGACCAAGCTGAGGCGGAGCCCCGCTTGTTGGATCTGCAATAGCCGTTGGTGGACTTCCTCCACTCGATCCCCCAGATCCGCCAGGCGCACCAGCAGCACCTGCTGCACCGATCCGGCGGCAATGCCCTGCAACAGCTCTTCCAGATGGATGCGGGATCCCCAGTCGTGCCAGATGGGATCGGCCCCGTGTGCTTTCAACCAGGCCAGCTCCTGGTCTGGCCAAGAGGCATGGGCGGGCGTGTAGAGGTAGCCGCAAACGCTCATGGACAAGCAAACTCTCACCGCTGCTGTACCCGCACCCGACACCCCTCTTGGCCAGGGATCCCAGCTAGGCTAAGGGAGAGACAAACCGGCAAGCCTTGGCCGCCGAAGGCTCTCCGCAAGATGGCTTTACTCCACCGCCGCAGCCGCGTATTCCAGCTCCTCTTCCGAAACCTCCAGCGGCGCCTCCTCGACTTGTCCTTGCTTGGCAGCCCGCAGTTGCTCGCGGTACTTGGCCGCCATTTCTTCTGCTTTTTCGTAAACCAGCTTGGGATCTCGCAGCATGTCGCCGGGATTGGGCTCCAGTTGCTTGGTAGACAGCGAGATGCGACCCCGTTCTGCGTCTAGGTCGATGATCATCACCTTCACTTCGTCGTTGACGTTGAAGACGCTGTGAGGCGTGTCGACATGCTCGTGGGAGATCTCGGAAATGTGCAGCAAGCCAGAGACGCCGCCAATGTCGATGAAGGCACCGTAAGGCTTGATGCCGCGCACCGTGCCGACCACTACCTCGCCCACCTCCAGCTTGTTCATCTTCCGCTCCACCAGGGCGCGGCGATGGCTCAACACCAGTCGGTTGCGGTCTTCGTCCACCTCCAAAAACTTCAGGGGCAGCTCTTCGCCCACCAGCTCTTCCTTGGGCTTGCGGCTGCTGATGTGGGAGCCGGGGATAAAGCCGCGCAGTCCCTCAATACGCACCAGGGCGCCTCCGCGGTTGGTGGCAAAAATGGTGGCCCGCACCGTGGCGTCTTCTTTTTGTAGCTGCCGCACCCGCTCCCAGGCCCGCATGTACTCGATGCGGCGGATGGAGAGGGTCAGTTGCCCCTCTTCATTTTCTTCGGTGAGGATAAAAAACTCGCGCGTCTCTCCCGGCTGCAGCACCTCGTGCGGATCCTCTATCCGGCTGATGGACATCTCCTGCAAAGGCAGGAAGGCAGCCGTCTTGGCCCCAATATCGATCAACGCACCGCCCGGCTCCACCGAAAATACCGTGCCAGCTACAATTTCGCCAGGGCTGAAGTGATAGTCGTACTTATCCAAGAGGGCGGCAAAGTCCTCGGTGGTGAAACCTACATCGGCAGCAGCGGTGAATCGACTCATAGGGGTGTAACAGCAGAGCAGTTGATGCGAATTAGCAGTTGAACTTGTAAGGAACAGCTCCCATACTCGCTCACCCTCCCAGGCGGGACAGGCAATGGCTTGGGAAATACTATAGTAGCTTAAGAGGGCAGCTTTTGTGGCAAACTTCCTCGCGATCCTGCCAAGCTAGAGAGAGAGGGCCACAGGTGGGAGAGGGGCGATTGCACTTTATCGACCAGGCGGAAATTGAAGTGCAGGCGGGGAACGGCGGAGATGGCATTGTTGCCTTTCGCCGGGAAAAGTATGTGCCCGCCGGAGGGCCCTCAGGGGGCAATGGAGGACGGGGCGGCTCGGTGATCCTGGTGGCAGATCCCGGCCTGCAGACCTTGTTGGATTTTCGCTTTCAGCCGGTGATCAAGGCAGAACATGGGGCCAAAGGGGGGCCCAACCATCGCAGTGGCGCCAGTGGTGCGGATCGGCTGGTGCGGGTGCCCTGCGGCACAATGGTGTTCGACACAGAGACCGGCGAGCTGCTGGGGGATCTGGTGCAGCCTGGGGATCGGCTGCTGGTGGCTCGGGGCGGGAAAGGCGGCCTGGGCAATGCCCATTTTCTCAGCAACCACAATCGGGCTCCCCGCCAATTTACCAGGGGCCAACCGGGAGAGCGGCGACGCCTGCGCCTGGAGCTAAAGCTCATTGCCGAGGTGGGGATCGTCGGTATGCCCAATGCGGGCAAATCCACCCTGATCTCGGTGGTCTCGTCCGCCCGGCCCAAGATCGCCGATTACCCCTTCACCACCCTGCAGCCCAATTTGGGAGTGGTGCCCCATCCTGCCGGGGATGGGGTGGTGTTTGCCGACATTCCCGGACTGATCGAGGGGGCACACCGAGGGGTGGGGTTGGGCCACGACTTTTTGCGCCATGTGGAGCGCACGCGGGTGTTGATCCACCTGGTGGACGGCACAGCAGCAGATCCCGTCAGGGATTACCAAATCATTCAGCAGGAGCTGCGCGCCTACGGCCACGGGCTAAGCGACAAGCCGCAGATTGTGGTTTTGAACAAGATCGATGCCCTTGAGCCCCAGGAGGTGAGCGAGCGCACCCAGCGGCTGTCAATGGCTGCCGGTGCCCCGGTATCGGCCATCTCGGCGGTTGCCAGGCAGGGGCTGGAGCCCTTGTTGCAGCGGGTGTGGCAGTGCCTGGGCCGGGATCCGGATCTCCATCGACCCGCGGCGGCTAGCAAAATCCAGCCAGTTCGGGGGCAGGAGAATCTTAGAATAGGAGTGCCCCTGCCTTCCCAAAACTCAGAGATGAGCGGCTATGTATATCTCGGCGGAGGATCTGCCCCCCGATTTGCGCCAGATCAAGTTGGCCATTGAGCAGGCGGCCCAGGCGAGGGCGGGAGCTTGTGTGGAGCTGTTGATGCTCCTGCGGTTGTTGGAGGATCTGCACCGCACGATTTTGGAGGGGGCCTTCCGAGAGTCTTTGCCCAACACCCGGCAAGAGCTCTATCGGGTGCTTCAGGATTTGGAGGAAGCAGGCGACTGGCCCTATTTGCCTCGTCTGCATATTCAAGCGCTGATGCAACGGCTAAAAGATTGGCCGCAGGGATCCCTGTCGGTGCCGCCTACCCCTCGTTCTGGGGGAGTTGCGGAAGTGGTGGAAAGCCCTAGCCGCTCCGAGTCTTGAGGTTTTGCTTTTTTCTCCCGAATGGCCGAGTATTTTAAGCTCCATCCACAGCATCCCCAGGCCCGTTCCATCCAACGGATTGCAGCCGCTCTGGGGGAAGGGGCGGTCATGCTTTACCCCACCGATACGGTCTATGCCATTGGCTGCGATGTCACCCACAAGCAGGCGGTGGAGCGGGTAAGGCGTCTCAAGCGGCTTTCCAACGACAAGCCCCTCACCTTTTTGTGCCCTTCGCTTTCCCAAATTGCCCAGTATGCCCAAGTGAGCGATCCCGCCTATCGGCTGATGCGGCGGCTGATCCCGGGCCCGTTTACGTTTTTGCTGCCGGCCACCAAGCTGGTGCCCAAGTTGGTCATGGATCCCAAGCGGAAAACCACCGGCATCCGCGTGCCCGATTCGGCCATCTGTCAGGCGCTGTTGGCCGAGCTGGGCAATCCCATCGTCTCCACCTCGGCCAAGCTGGGCGGGGATCCCGTCGGCTCTTTGGAGGTGGGTTTTGACTCTGCTGGGGATTGGGAAGAGGGGGGAATCTTTACCGCCGAGGAAATGCGACAGTTGGAGAAACAGGTGGATTTGGTGCTGGATGACGAGGCTCCCTATCGGGCCCAGGTCTCGACGGTGATCGATCTCACGGGGCCGGAGCCGCTGCTGGTGCGGGCCGGCTTGGGGTACGAGCAGGTGGCGGATCTAATAAATCTAAATCTGAAGCCGGTGGAAGCGGAGGGTTGAGGGCAGAGGGATCCCGTGTTCTCTAGAATAGGGCCGGTGCCTGTGGAGTGTGCCCATGCCTGAGTCTTTGGCTGAGCAAAAGCTGGCCCTGTTGCGCCTGCTGGAGGGGGCTGACCGAGGCCGGAAGGTTTCCCCTGACCAGAAAGCCCAGATCTTGTCTCACATTGCTGCTTTGGAGGCGCTCAACCCCACCCCCAGGCCAACCTCTGTTCCTGAACAGTTGGAGGGGAACTGGCTTACCCTATTTACCACCAGCACAGACCTGCTGCGGCTGGCCCAGTTGCCCCTTCTGACCACCGGCGAGATCTACCAGTGCATTCGGGCCAAAGCTGGGCGGGTCTTTAACGTGGCGGAGATCCAGGGATCCGGCTGGCTGCAGGCTTGGCTGCCCCGGGGAGTTGTGGCGGTGGCGGCCCGCTTCTACCCAGAGTCGGAATGCCGGGTCAGGGTCATTTTCGAGCGCTTGGTGCTCGGATCCCAGGCCTTGATGAGCTACGAGATCGAGAGTTTTCTCTATCTGCTCGAGCGGGATCCCAAACGGATCCCGGCGGTGCAGATCGACGTTCGCCGCCGCGAGCCAAGGGGTTGGCTGGATATCACCTATTTGGATGAAGACTTGCGGCTGGGTCGGGGCAGCGAGGGGAGTGTATTTGTTCTAAAGCGGGTCGGCTAGTCGGAGGATCCAGAGGACTCCGTTTCCGCCCTTTCGTGAGATGGGTTTTGGGTTAGGGTGGAGCTTATTTCCTGTAGAACTTGCAAGGCGCGGTAGGACTCCCGCAAAGCTTGCAGCTCTTGCTGAGTTTGCTCCAGTTGCCGGGCTTTTTGCTCCTGTAAGAAGCGCAGCCTTTGATTTTCGGACGCCGTGCGACGCAGAACGTGCTTGAGTTTCTGCTTCTGCTGCTGAAGCCGAGTCCGCCTCACCTCCAACTGCTGCAGTTGGATTTCTTGGAGTTCCAGTTCTATTTTCAGAGTGGCGACCTGCATCTGGAGTTGGCGAAGTTTTTGGTTGAGCTCTGGCTCTGGTGTGGGTTTTGCCGACTCAGGGCTTGGGGAAGAAGGTGATGACAATTCTTGTAGGGGCTGCAACTGTTGGGCCTTGGCCTGCGAAGCTTGATCCTGGTGCTGCTCGCCCTGCAGTCTTACTTGAGTGTGTTCGCTTACTTCGGTTTCAGTTTCCGTCTGCTGCTCAGCTTGATCAAGAATTTGTCGATCGCGGATCTGGGTTTGAGGATCCTCGTCAACCGACTGCAAAGGGAGAGAATCCTCCTCGGGTTGCCGAGGGTTGCCGCCATAATCGGCGGGATCAAAGGGAGACACAGCCGCCAACAGCGATTCTCGAAAGTCAGGCCAGGAATGCGACTGCAGACCCATCTGAACCAGCCGCCAAACCCCGTAGGAGGCCCCAATTGCAGCCAGGAGCCCAGGGATCCCAGCCAAGGACAGGGAAACCTTGGGCAGGGTCGGCAGGATCTGATCCAGCAGGCCCACCACCAACGCGAAGACAAAGATCCCGCTCCCCGCGGCAGCGGCACCTGAGACCCAAGAGGAGCGGGAGAACATCATCGTTTCTGTTTTTTCGCTAGCAGAACCACCGGAGCAGGAGAACCAGAGGTCAGGTTCACAGATCGCCTGCCTGCATCTCAGTTTATCCCGCCGGCAGCCTCTGTTTCTCGCTTAGGGCACTTGCCAAGCCCGCTGGTGGTAGCTCTGCAATTCGGCCCAGGGATCCGCTGCTGCTGCGGGGGTATGGCCGTGGTTGTGGTGATGGTGAGAGTGATGGTGATGGGATCCGTGCCCATAGGAGTCATGGTCATGGTGATGAGTATGCCCCGCTCCCAGCTCTGCGCTCACCGCCAGGCGAAACTTGCAGAGGTGGCAGTTCATCAGGGTTTGGCCCTGGAGAGCTTCCTGCTCCAGTTGCTGCAGGCTGTGCAGCACCGCGTCCACAAGGCCCAATTCCGGCAGCATCAGCCAGTCGATCTCGGGGTATTGGCGTCGCCGTTCTTGCACCGCCGCCTCGATTTTTTTCACCAGCACCCCTGTAAAGAGAAAATAGGGCAGCACAACCACCCGGCGCGGCTGCCAAGAGAGGGCCCGCTCCAGACCCACCGGCAGGCGGGGATGGGTGATGCCGATAAAGCAGGTTTCCACGGCAGCAAACCCGGATCCTTCCCAAAGCAGCCGGGCCAGCTTACAGGCTTCGGCATTGGCTTCGGGATCGCTGGAGCCGCGACCGACAAACAGCAACACCGTTTCCGCCCCTGGGATCTGCTGCGGCTGGGCAGCCAGCAGAGTGGCCAATCGCTCCCGCAACAGTTGCAAGATCTCGACCCGGATCCCCAGCGGCCCGCCGTAGTGGATGCGCAACTGCGGGTGGAGGGCCTGCAGACGATCCAGCTCCACCGTCACGTCGAACTTGTTGTGGCGCGCCCCAAAAAGCAGCAGCGGCAGGGCCACGATCTCCTGCCACCCTTGGGCCAAGCATTGTTCCACCCCCTGGGCAATACTGGGCTGGGCTAGCTCCAAAAAGCAGGGGATCACCGGCCGATGGGGGGTGAGGGATTGATAAACTTGGGCCAGCTCCAGAAAGGCTTGCTGCCCTTCAGGGTCACGGGATCCATGGCCGATGAGCAACAGGGGCAAGGCAGGAGAAGAAAACTGCCCAACCGCACGGGGAGGGGAAAAACTGAGGACATCCAACACAAAAAACTCCGTTCCTTGTGAATCGCAAGGGGTACAGGACAACGGCAGGTGGGTGTTCTGGCTGAGGGAGGGATCCCATCACAGTTGCGTCACAGTGGCGGATTTGCACCGCGCTTTCCCCAGTCTGCCTGAGCCTTTTAGGTTAGCTTGCCGCTTGTCGTTCACCAAGCCCCCTGGGGGGGATGTCCTTGTCTGCCAGAAGATAGCCCTGAGGCATGAGCGGTACGGCAGACTCATGCTCAAAGGGCAGCAAAACTGTTGCCGCGCTAATCCCCCTTGCCCCTGGGAGAGGGCCTAACGCCGGCCCGCTGGTCTGGGGGGCTGAAAGTGTCGCAGGCGCAGGGCATTGGCGACCACCGAAACGGAACTCAGGGCCATGGCTGCCCCCGCCAGCATAGGGTTGAGCAACCAGCCTGTAAAGGGATAGAGCGCCCCAGCGGCAATCGGGATCCCCAGCGTATTGTAGATAAAGGCGAAGAAGAGGTTCTGGCGGATGTTGTTGAGGGTGGCCCGACTGAGTTGAATGGCAGTGGCGACTCCCCGCAGATCCCCCGACATGAGGGTAATATCGCTGGCGGCCATCGCCACATCCGTACCCGTACCGATGGCGATCCCCACATCAGCTTCTGCCAGAGCTGGAGCATCGTTAATGCCATCTCCCACCATCGCCACCCGCCGTCGCGGTTGTCTTAGGCTGCGTATGTAAGCTGCCTTCTGATCCGGACGGACTTGGGCAATTACCCGCTGAATGCCTGCTTGCCGAGCAACCGCTTGGGCCGTGGTGGGGTTATCCCCGGTCAGCAGGATCACCTCTAGACCCATCTGTTGCAGCTGTTGCACTGCCTCAGGAGAGGTGGGTTTGAGCGGATCGGCAATGGCCAACAGCCCCACCAGACTCTGGGATTGCGCTACGCCGATCACCGTTTTGCCCTGGCTTTCCCAATTCTGAACCCGCTCTGACCAAGAGGGATCCCAAGGGATCCCCATCTCCTGTAGCCAGCTCAGCCGACCGATGCGGATCCACTGGTCTTCCACCCAGGCTTCTGCCCCACTGCCTATCCTTGCCTGAAAATGCTGGGCAGGAGGGATGGCAATTTTTTCCGCTTCGGCTTTCTGCACCACCGCCTGGGCCAAAGGATGTTCCGAGTGCCGCTCCACTGCCGCTGCCAGGCGCAACACCGTCAGGGGAGAGGAGCCATTAGCCCAAATATCGGTGACAGTGGGACGACCTTCGGTCAGGGTGCCGGTTTTGTCCAAGACCACCGTGCGCAAGTCGTGGGCCAATTCCAGGCTGTCGGCACTTTTCACCAGGATCCCCAATTCCGCCCCTCGTCCCACGGCCACCAGGATCGAGGTGGGGGTCGCCAACCCCAGCGCGCAAGGGCAGGCGATGATCAGCACCCCAATTGTGTTCACCAAGGCCAGTGTCGGGTTATCGGCCAGCACCCACCAGAGCACAAAAGTTAGAACTGCCACCCCAATCACCGCCGGCACAAACCAGGAGGTGACCCGATCCGCCAACTGTTGAATCGGAGCTTTGGATCCCTGAGCTTCCTGCACCAAGCGCACGATCTGGGCCAGAACTGTGTCTTTGCCCACCCGCCGCGCTTCCATCACAAAGCTGCCCGTCTGATTCAGCGTTGCCCCAATCACCTCATCCCCCGCCGATTTGACAACAGGCAGGCTCTCGCCGGTCACCATCGACTCGTCGAGGGTGGAGGATCCCTCTAGGATTACCCCATCCACCGGCACCTTCTCGCCGGGGCGCACCCGGATCCGATCCCCCACCTGCACTTCCCGAATCGGAATATCCTGCTCCACCCCCTGGCGAATTACCCTTGCCGTTTTCGGTTGCAGCCCGATCAGCTTGCGAATGGCCTCAGAGGTTTGCCTTTTGGCCCGTTGCTCCATCCACTTGCCCACCAGAATCAGGGTGGTGACCACCGCCGACACCTCATAATAGACATCCGGGTGCAGTCCTTGCCGGTGAAAATAGTCGGGGAAAACCGTTGGGAAAATGGAATAGAAGAAAGCCGCGCTCGTCCCCAAGGCCACCAGCGTGTTCATATCCGCCGAGCGCCGTTGCCAAGCGGCCCAAGCGCCTCGATAAAAATGCTTGCCCACCCAAAACTGCACCGGCGCCGTCAGCAGCAACTGCAACCCAGGATTGTGCAGCCACATGGGAAAGCCCGGGATGTCCATCCCCAGCATCATCGGCAGGGATCCGATCACCAGCACCGTGCTGATGCCCACCCCTATCGCCACCTTGAGCTTCAGTTCCCGTTCTGCGGCCCGTTGGGCGATCCGCTCTGGATCCGACAGATCGTCCAGCTGCCAATCCTCCTGGATAAGGCGCGCCTGATACCCCGCCTGCTCCACCGCCCGGATCAAGGCTTGCGGATTCACCAGCCGGGGATCCCCTCGCACGATGGCCTGCTCGCTGGCAAAGTTGACCGCTTGTGCCGTAACGCCCCGCACGCGACTGAGGGCCTGTTCAATGACGGCAGTGCAGGAGGCGCAGCTCATGCCCTGGATAGCCAAGCGCCAAGTGCCGCCAGCAGATGAGGCGGACAGGCCGGGGGCAGCGGAATGGGAACCCGAATCAGACATGGCTGTCCTCAGAGCAAAAATTAATAGCAAAAGCCCTCTTTCCCCCAACCAGGGGAAAACCACACCTGTGAACCTTGTCCCGCTACTGCCGACGGGCAAGGGAAAAATCGCTAGGCCGGCGGATAGCCCACTTGGGCGAGCACCTGCCGCCAGACACTTTCCGGCTGCTCAGACGTAATCCGCACCTGCTTGGTCTTGGGATCCGCCTCCACCTGCGCCTGGGGATCCTGTTGCCGCACCGCCTGCGTGATGGTGTCCACACAAGCGGAGCAGGCCAGCTTCGGCACCGTCAAAACAACTTGCATCCTGGGAAACCTCCCCAGCCCAATGCCACCAGCTTGATGCTAAACCTTCCAGTGGGCTGGAAGGTCAAGAGGGTGGCTGAGGCTCCTCTATGTTCCAGCGGTAGTCCACCTGATAGCCCCGCTGTCGCCAGTCCTCTTCCAGTTGCAACTGTTGGGTCAGGGCTTTGCGCAGAGAGTTGATCAGCTCTTGCGTGCGGCCTCGGTTGCCGAAATCCTGCTCTTCGACAGTGGGAAACGTTTGCCGCTCGAGAACCCGCAGCAGAAATTCGTAGTGGACGTGAGCCGGCACAGGAATACGTTTCATCGATCTAGGCCCTTCTTGGGATCCATTGACAATCCTGGGCTTACTGGGATGACAACAGGGAGCGGACGGCTTGGCCGGGATCCGGCTGCGTTACCAGCGCTTCCCCCACCAGCACAGCGCGCACCCCCCAACTGCGCAACTGCTGCAAGTCAGCAGGGGTGTGGATGCCAGACTCGCTGACCACCGGCAGATCGCCGAGGCGCTCCCGATGGGCGACCAAGAGATCCCGCGTCGTGTTCAAGTCCACCGCAAAGGTTTTGAGATCCCGATTGTTGATGCCGATCAGCACCCGTCCTTTGGCCTGTTGCAGGTGCGGCAAGGCCAAAACCCGCTGCAACTCTTGGCAAGTGTGCACCTCCAACAGAGCCGCCATGCCCAGTTGCTGAATGAGCTTGAGAAAATAGCCCAAGTCCGCATCCGAGAGAATGGCGGCAATCAACAGCACCGCATCCGCTCCCAGAGTGCGGGCCCAGAGGATTTGGTAAGGGTAGAGGATGAACTCCTTGCACAAGATGGGGATCCCTACCGCCTGGCGGATCTGGCGCAAGTACTCGCCGCTGCCCTGAAAAAACCGCTCATCCGTGAGCACCGACAGGCAACTGGCTCCCGCCGCCTCGTAGCTTTGGGCAATGGCCACCGGATCAAAGGGATCGCGGAGAACCCCACGGCTGGGGGAAGCTTTTTTCACCTCAGCGATAAGGGAAACGGGGTGAGGGGATTGGGTGAGGGCCGCCACAAAATCCCGCACCGGTGGCGCTTGCTCCAGTTGCTGCTGCAATTGCTTCAGAGGAAGCTGTTCCCGTTGGCGCTCCACCTCCTGCTCTTTGTGCCAGACGATCTCCTCCAAAATGTGGCGTGGCTCGGCCTCTGGAGCCTTTGTCCGGTACACCTGCGAGGCCACCACCACCGGCGGGGCAGGAGAACGCCGACGAACGGCAAGCAGCTCACCTTCCAGCTCCATACCACCCCTGAACAGAACTCTACACCTCACCCTAAACTACTCTAGTGTGCTGCTGTCGGTTTGAATAGCTACTCCGAATATCCCCAAACCGCCTCTGGCAAAGGTGTTTTTTTTACTCTATGGTTGAGTTTAGGGCTGAGCAGCAGCCGATGCCGGTTAGACTGCCAGTTAAGCAGAGAGCCGGCGGAAGCGCTGCTTGAGGCAAGACAAAGGTGCTGCTCAGGACGAGATGGCTCGAGACAGATCCAAGTCAACCCGGGTCAAGCGAGAGGCTTGACGCAGGTTTTCGCGCCCCGGGGTGCCTTGCTCCGGCAGCCGTTTCGTCTCCCCATCTTGCCCAACTGTGGGCAAAGGCTCGGCTGAGGCAGAGTTTGGGATATTGCTGTCCATGCTGTTTTGAAGGAGTTCGGGCGTGCTGTACCTGGCAGAGCTATCCAAGCCGATTGGGTTTGCCAAATCGTCGCTGCAATTGCTAGCCAAGCAGCAGCAGGACAACACCTGGGTGGCCGTGAACGAAGAATCGATTACTCTAGAGGGCCGCATCGCCCAGGAGGCCGGGCGCTTCAAGGATGGGGCCTTGGTGCTGGCAGAAATCACAGGCAGCCGTCAGATTACCCGCATCAACGAAGCCGCTCGCCAACTGGTGACCTACCTACAAAACTTCAGCCAACTTCAGCTCAAAGCCCGCAGCCAAGAGGAAGAGATTGAAAATTGGCGCAAGTCCCTCACCTTTCAGGCGCATGAGCTGACCCGCCGCGAGATGGAGCTGGCAGCCCAAGAAGAGGAGGTGCGGCGGCTGTACGAGCAATACAAGGGCGTGGAGGAAGAGCGCAAGCTTCTAGACAGCCTCAAAGAGGAGTTGGCAGCCCAGCAGGCCTACCTGGCCGAGCAGCAGCGCCTGATCGGAGAACAGCGAGAAGCCCTGAACCGGCAACGGCAGGAACTGGAAGCTCAGTTGCAAGAGGCCCGCTCCAGCCGGCTGAGGGAAGCAGAAGCGGTCCAGCTCCAGATTTTGTTGCAAGAAGTTCAGGAGAGTTTACATTTCTCCGCGAATCCCTTGGCTCTTCTCCAGAGTTTAAAAAGCCAGGTTCAGCAGCAGCAGGATCACTTCAATCAAGAGATTGCCCAACTGGAGCAAGAACGTCAGCAGGCCCACGCTCAACAGGAGGAGCTGGATCGAGACTACCATGCCTGGCGGGAGCGCTGCGCCGCCTGGTGGGGATCCCAACGATCCCTGGAGCAGAGCCAAGCCGAATGGCATGCCCGCCAGGGATCCCTGCGAGCCTATCAGGAGCAACTGCAGAGGATCCTTCAGCAGTTGCAATCCCAAGAGAGCTTGTACCAAAAAGCCTATCGCCTGGTGCAGGAGTACGACTTCATCGTCGATGGCAGCAGCAACGGCGGGTCAGGTGCCTCAGGGTCTGCGATCTCGGTCGAGGAGCTGGCGGCCTTGGTGAGCCAACTGCGCCGAGATTACGAGCAGCGGGCAGCCCAAGTCAGCCAACAGCGGGCCGAGCTGGAGCAAAACCGGCAAACCCTGCGGGAGCTGCAAGAGCGGCTGGCCACCGCCTCTCCGGAGGAGCGGTTCGACATCGAACTGGATATCGACTACGCCCAGTCTGCCTGCAGCGCCCTAGAGGAAGCCCTGCTGCCTCAGGAGAAAAACCTGCAACGGGAATACGAGGAGCTGGCCCGCCAGGAAGCCCGCCTTAGGCAGCTTCAAAATCAGGCTGCCGCCCCAGTTCAGGTCGATATCGGGCCGATCCTGGAGCAGATCGGCAGCCAGAAGCAGGAGCTTCTCCAAGAAAAAAGCCGCCTGCAAACCCTCGTCCACCAACTGGAATCCTCTCTGCCCTTTCAACAAGAGCAACTGGCCCGCCAGCAGCAGGAATTGCAGCAGCAGTGGCAACAGTTGCAGCAAGAGGAGGGATCCCTGCGGGCCCGCACCCAGGCGATGGCAGAAACCTGGGGCCGCCTCAACCATCTGCAGGCCACCCTCTACCCCGAGCGAGATCGCTGGGCGGAGTTAGCGGAACAACTGGCTCAGTTGGAGGCAGAGCTGGCTCAATATCAAGAAAGGGGCTCCACGGCCAGCGCCCATGTCCAGCAGGTGCAATCGCTCCTGGCCGCCCTCACCCAGCGGTAAGGAGCATGACTCTAGTCAATGATATGCTGGACTATACTGAAAATAATGCCCAGTATGTTCAGTATGGCTGCTTGGTATGGCTAGGTATGTAAA
>NZ_JBSSDI010000049.1:0-11743 GCF_054060575.1 Thermostichus sp. MS-CIW-15
TCAGCGTCGCGTAGTGACAACGGAAACGGACAGAATGCTATCGCTTCACCGCTGAGCAGTAATGCTCAGCAGTGTTCAGCGTAAATGTATCAGCTGTGTCCTGTCGTCTTCCCAAGCAGGCAGGCAGTGCCCACACATTCCTTTTGACACAAAAGGATAGCTTGGTAGCCCCGTACTTGAGGACGGGGCGGAAAAGCCCTTGAGCCACTTTAGTTGCTTCTTTAGAGCTTCTCCAGGAAAACAACCTACTGCGGTGCCAAACCCGCGCGGCAATGACTAACCTGGAGGAACTGAAGTCCTCCGAAGTAAGCAGAACTTTGAGGTTATGCCTCAAAAGACTATCTAGGGGCGTCTTGACAGCGCCTTCGCCAGTCCATTTTGGGCTGCGTAAGAATCCCCTGCCTTCAGGCGCTGGGAGTGTCAAGGGCTTGACGGCCTCAACCAAAGAGAGCAAATCTGGTAAAATTCGGTAGCGCCTTGTAGATAGCGGGATCCCAACTTCTCGAGGCAGAGGAGCAGCGGAGATCCCCGCATTTTATCTGTCAGGAGTGTTCCAGTGTGAGGTCAGCTCGTGCGAATTGCAGTTGATGCGATGGGAGGTGACTACGCTCCCGAAGAGATCATCAAGGGCGCCCTGCTGGCCCATCGCTATCTTCAGGTGGGGATTGCGCTGGTCGGCCGTCCAGACGCGCTTGAGCCTTTCTTGCCCCGGCCCCTGCCTCCTGGGATCACCGTCGTGCCCGCTGAGGAGGTAGTGGGCATGGCGGAAGAGCCCCTGGCGGTGCGCAGGAAGCCGCAAGCCTCTATCAACGTCTCCATGCAACAGGTGCGCGCCAAGCAGGCAGATGCAGTGGTGGCTGCCGGCAACACTGGGGCTACGATGGCCGCTGCCTACCTCAACTTGGGCCGATTGGCGGGGATCGACCGCCCGGCCATCGGTGCTCTTTTGCCCACTTTGAAGGGCAAGCCGGTCTTGCTTTTGGATGTGGGAGCCAACGTGGACTGCCGGCCCCGCTTCTTGGAACAATTTGCCCGCATGGGATCCCTCTACTGCCAGTGCGTGCTGGGGATTGAGAAGCCGCGGGTGGGCCTGCTCAACATTGGCGAGGAGCCCAACAAGGGCAACGACCTGGCCCTGGCCACCCATCAGCGCCTGACCCAGTTGCCGGGGATTCACTTTGCCGGCAACGCCGAGGGGCGAGACGTGCTGACGGGGGACTTTGATGTGGTGGTGTGCGACGGCTTTGTGGGCAACGCCCTGCTCAAGTTTGCCGAGAGCGTCGGCCAGGTGATCACCCAGGTGCTGCGGGAGGAGTTGCCCCGCGGCTGGCGTGGCAAGCTGGGCTGCTGGCTGCTGCAGCCCAATCTGAAGCAGGTGAAGCGGCGCATGGACTATGTGGAATACGGCGGCGCTTTGTTGCTGGGGGTGAACGGCATCTGCGTCATTACCCACGGCAGCTCCAAGGCGGCGATGGTCTACCATGCCATTCGCCTGGCCAAAGAGGCGGCGGAGCAGAAGATCCTACAGCGGCTGCAAGCGGAAATGGCCGACTCTCACCCATCCAAAGTCAATGCCGGAGAGAATGCTCCTCCTCTGGCCTCAGCCTCTAACCCCAGTCCAGAAGCCCTGCCGGTAGGATCCCTGGATCGGGTGGAAGGATAGCGTTCATGCCCAGCAATGGCCTCCCGAGCGTGCGGCTGGTGGGGGTGGGGGCTGCCCTGCCGACTCCCTGCCTGAGCAACGACGACCTCAGCCAGATCGTGGAGACTTCCGACGAGTGGATCTGGCCCCGCACCGGCATTCGCCAACGGCGCATCCTGCCCCCCGACCTCAGCCTGGTGGATTTGGCGGCGCAAGCGGCAAAGGCTGCCCTGGCGCAGGCCGGCATCCCGCCCCAGGAGCTGGATCTAATCCTCCTGGCCACCTCCACCGGCGTCGATCGCTTCGGCTCCGCTCCGCGGGTGCAAGCAGCGCTGGGGGCGACACGGGCGGTGGCTTTTGACCTGACGGCAGCCTGTACAGGGTTTGTGTTTGCTGTGGCCACGGCGGCCCAGTTTCTGCAAACCGGGCTGTACCGGCGGGCGCTGGTGGTGGCGGCGGACGTACTCTCTCGCACAGTGGACTGGACAGATCGCACCACCTGTGTCCTATTTGGGGACGGGGCAGGGGCGGTGGTGCTGGAAGCCGCAAGAGAGGGGGACGGCGGCATCCTCAGCATCGAGCTGCGCAGCGATGGCAGTGGCAGCGAGCTGCTCAGCCTGGCCATGGCCACCGAGGCCAGGCCCCTGGTGGGATCCCTGCAGGTGGGTCAATACCGCTGCTGCCCCATCGCCATGAACGGCCGTGAGGTGTACAAGTTCGCCGTCCAAGCGGTGCCGGAGATTATCGAGAAGGCTCTCTTTCGAGCTGGGATTGCCGCAGCAGCCG
This sequence comes from Thermostichus sp. MS-CIW-15, assembly GCF_054060575.1. Taxonomy (NCBI): domain Bacteria; kingdom Bacillati; phylum Cyanobacteriota; class Cyanophyceae; order Thermostichales; family Thermostichaceae; genus Thermostichus; species Thermostichus sp. MS-CIW-15. The sequence continues at coordinate 2,429 of NZ_JBSSDI010000049.1, forward strand.
TGCAAGGCTACTTCATCCACCAGGCCAACCAGCGCATCCTCGATGCTGTGGCCAAGCGGCTGCAGTTGGATCCCCAGCGGGTGGCCAGCGTTCTGGAGCGCTACGGCAACACCTCCGGCGCCTCGGTGCCGATTGCGCTGGCCGACTGGATTGGCCAAAGGCGGTTTGGCCCTGGGGATTTGGGGGTGATGGCTGGCTTCGGCGCCGGCCTCACCTGGGGAGCAATTGTCTTTCGTTGGGGCAGATGAGTTGGAGAGTATTGAACTGATGAGCGTTGCCTGGATCTATCCCGGTCAGGGATCCCAAGTCGTGGGCATGGGAAGGGATTTACAAGATTGGCCAGGGGCGGCCCGCAAGTTGGCTGTGGCCCGCGAGGTGCTGGGATGGGATCCCCTGGCGCTCTCGGAAGAGCAGATCCATCAGACCGGCTACACGCAGCCGGCTTTATTCACTGTATCGGCCCTGCTGACGGACTATCTCTACGCTCAGGGTCAGGTTCCCGCCTGTACAGCCGGCCACAGCTTGGGAGAATATAGCGCCCTCTACGCCGCGGGGGTATTTGATTTTGAGACTGGCCTGCGGCTGGTGGCGCTGCGGGGCCAGTTGATGGAAGCTGCAGGGGATCCCCCCGGCAGCATGGCGGCGCTGATTGGGTTTGATCGCGACAAGCTGGAGCACCTGTGCCAGATGACTCCCGATGTGGTCATTGCCAACGACAACAGCCCGGATCAGGTCGTGATCAGCGGCTCGGTCGAGGGGGTGCAGGCCATCTGTGAGCAGTTGCAGGCCAAGCGCACCGTTCCCCTCAAAGTCAGCGGCGCCTTCCACTCGCCCTTGATGCAGGCGGCGGCGGAAACCTTTGCCCACACCTTGCGCGAGGTTGACTTTCAGGCTCCGCGAGTGCCGGTCTACAGCAATTGCACGGCTGCCGCTAGCCGAGATCCCCAGGTCCTCAAGCAGGCACTGCTGTCTCAGATGACTGCCCCAGTCCGCTGGCGAGAAACGGTGCTGCAGATGGCCGCCGACGGCATCCGAGAGGTGTGGGAAATCGGCCCTGGCAATGTGCTGACGGGCTTGGTGAGGCGAACGGCACCTGCCCTGGGACGGTGCAACATCAGCAGCCTCAGCATCGGCTAAGGGATCCCGGCAGCCCTGTTGCTGCAAGTTGCGTTGCTAGCTCCTCAAGGGAGAAGGGCTGCGGGTGAGGAAACCTCCCCAAACAGCAGTTAGGATCAATGAAAACCTGTTTCTGGGGCCGACGATGCCGTCTTCTCCCCCTCGCCAGCTTTGGGTCAATGCTTTTCCCGCTTTGGCTGGCCTTGCCGTGGCCCTCGGCAGCCTGGGATCCGGCGGATCCCTGTGGCAGTCGGGGGCAGCCGCTTTGGCTACGGGCATGACCGGCTACCTCGCCTCCGCCCTGGCTGGGAGTGAGTCCAAAGCCAAAATCCACCTGCTGGAGCAATCTCTGGAGCACCTCAAAAGCCGGCAAGAGCTAGGTTTACAGCACCTGCAAAACGAGCTGGCCGATCTGCGGGCTGCTCTTGCCAATTGGACACCCCTTCGGCAGGAAGAGAAAGCCGGCGATGGAACTGATGCTCAAACCTATTTTGAGTTGGGATCCCAGATCCAAGCTCAGCAAGAATTGCTTTCACAATTGCGTACAGAAGAGCAGAATCTAAAAGCCTCAATAGAAGACTTGCAAGCCAAAAAACAAGAGCTTGTACAACTTTTGAAAGAGTACGTTGCGAAAATTGACCAACTCCGCTGCAAACGGGATCTTTTGGCCCAAGAGATCGCCCGCCTTAATCAAGCTCGCCAAGCAACAGGCTGCAGCAACTTTGCCGCCCACCCCTCTGGGTTTGGAAAGGGATCCCTGGGCTTCAGCTCCGTTTCTGCCACCGCCTACGACGAAATTCTTGCAGCTATTGAGGAGCGAGTAAACGACTTGGACGACATGGCAAAAGCGATGGCAGAGCTGAGCTCGCTCGAGGGCAGATGGTAGCCTATCAGACGCCTTCCGAGTCCGGATCTATTTCATGAATTCGCCGCAGGGATCCCTTATTAAAGGCCGGGAAGCGTAGATAGGGGTACTGTTCCTTGGCCTGCTGCAGCTCTTGAAAGGCGGGGGCCAGGTGGTCTTGGGGGGAGATCCCTGTCACGACACACCAGATCTTGGTGCGTGTCAAGGCCACAAAAGCTTGGTTGCGCCGGCGCAGTTGCTCTTCCACACTGAGCCCCGGTTCGGTGGCGTTTTGAAACTGGCAAACGTAGACTTTCCAAGCTTCATTGCCTTTGGCCCGGAAGATCCCCGCTAGGGTGACATGCCCCGGCAAGCGGAAAATATCCTGACCGGCATCTTCGCCGGCTATGAGAGCTCTAATTCCTCTTTGTTTGAGCTTGGCCTTCAGGCTTTCCCAATAAGGTCTGCTCTTCTTGAAGCTGCCTACACCGGTAACCAGGAGATCCTCCGGCTGAAAACTCCACTGCTTCAGGTCGCGCTCGATTTGTTGGGCAATCCAATTCTGCTCCTCTTCCTCAGAAGGGAAGGTGCGCCAGATTAGCAGCGATTGCGGATCCACCTTGGGCTCAAAGTCTTCTTGATCGATGGGATGGCAAGCCTTGCGGGTGAGGGTAATTGTGGATCCAGGCTTACGAAAATCGCCTTCTACCACTTCGTAACCTAAATTTTCCCACTGCCCTTTTTGAGTAACTCCCTGCAAAGGCTGGTCTCCACGCAAAAGACCCATGTTGATGGCATGGGCAGCCATGAGAATAATCTTCGGAGTGCGGTAGCAATGGGGCAACACAGTGGCCCGCCCTCCCAACTGCACTTTGGGCTTGCCTGTCTCGTCGCGCCCGAATAGCTCGGCTATTCCTGGCACCGTCAGCGAGCCAATGCCCTGGGCTTCGTCATAGGCCCAATAGAGCCGTTTGGGATCCCGTAAAGCCCGATAGGCTAAACGGTAAAAGGCAGGGGGCAAATCTTGACCTTCATCGATCAAAATAACATCGAAGAGCTGAGGGATTTCCTTGGCTTCTTTTTCTAACTTTTCGCAGACGTAGTCGAAGGGCTCAGTTGTATAGTCATTTTTATCCCTTAGCTCTGCCTTTGCCCGCTCCAAGCTTTTGGGCGTTAAGCCACATTCGTTAGCGAGCAATCGATAGAACCCAGTTTGATTTTGGGATCCCCAGGCGTGCATCACCTGGATCTTTTTCCAGTCCGGCTCAAGGTCAAACTTGCTCTGACAGACCTTTGAGATTTGCTCGCGAATTTGGTGATAGAGAGAGCGGGTGTAAAAAACTACCGCAATGTCCCAATCGGGGTGGTCGGCGTGGATCTTGGCCGCTCTGCGAGTCAAGACTACCGTTTTGCCTGTCCCCGCCAGGCCCCGCAACCGCTGTGGCCCCTCAGGATATTGGGTGGCAATTTTGCGTTGGTCTTCATCAAGCTTAAAGATCTGCTCTTGGACGCGACGGATCACCGCCTGGGGATCGTAGCTGTAAGATATTGGGTCATCGCCGGGATCCCCCAACTTTATTCCCAACGTTTTGAGGATCACTTCCCATTCTGTGGCGTTGAGAGGAGCGCCATTGGCCTTTTTGGCCGCATACAGAGTCTGCCGCAACTGCTCTGGATGCTCCAAATCATCTGCAAAAAGCAGCGCCCCGAGAAACGGGGGATCCCCGAAGCGCTCCTGCCATTCTTGTCGCCGAATGCGAGGCAAAGCCAGCCGATATTGCCAGGCAACGCGAGCTTGGAGAGGCCGGGTTTCCGGATTTTGCTGCAGCCAATTCTTGATCTGAAACATTTGGTTATCGGCCTGCCCCAAGGGGGTCTCGGTTTCCCTGTGCCACTCCCGCATGCGCCACTGGCTGCCGTCGATGGCTTCGATATTGTAAAGGTTGCAGCCCTTACACTCGAAAACCCAAAAGCCCAGTTCAAAATGAATCAATAGGATGTCGGGCTTGGCCGTGACGTGGCCCTGATGGTTATAGATACTGAACTGATGGAGGAGGTAGCCGGGATCGGATCCCAGGGCCTGCCGCAGCGCATTCCAAACCACTGCTTCCGCAGCTACCCCAGGTAAGCTGTCGTCCAGAGCGCCGTCGGGTTGAAAGTGCATGGGGGATCCCTCGTTTTCCAACTTGAACCCAATGTACAACAGGAAACCTGAGCTCTTGGGGAAGGATCCAAAGCCCCTAAAGCAAAGACTCAGGTCGGATCCGGGGATCCACCCACATCAAGAGCAGATCGGCCAACAAATTGCCCAGAATGAGCATCACGGCCCCCAGCAAAAGCCCGGCCATCACCACGTTGATGTCGAAGCTCTGGACCGCTTCCAAGAGCAGCTTGCCCAGCCCCGGCCAGTTGAAGAAAAACTCGGCAATAAAAGAGCCGCTGAGCAAATTGGCAAACTCAAAGCCCAAGATCGTGATCAAGGGGTTGACGGCGTTGCGCAATGCATGCAGCCAGATCACCCGCCATTCCGGGATCCCACGCGCCCGCGCCGCCTGGATGTATTCCTGCCGCAGCACGTCCAAGAAGTTGCCGCGGGTAATCCGCTGCAGCCCGGCAAAGCTGGTGATGCTCAGGGCCAGCGTGGGCAAGAGCAGGTGACGGCCCAGATCCAGCAGCTTTCCCCCCCAACCCAGCTCGGCAAAATAAACACTGGTCATCCCGCCCACCGGCAGCCAGCCCACGTTTTGGGCCACGATCAGCAGCAAAATGGCCAGCACAAAGCTGGGCATGGCCTGCCCCAGGTAGCTGAGCAACTGCAACGCCCGATCCAGAGGAGTGTTCTGCTGCAGCGCCCCCAGGATCCCCAGCGGAATGGCGATCATCCAAGTCAGCAAAACGGAGCACACTGCCAACAGCAGGGTGGCGCCGGCGCGGGAGAGGATGAGCTGCGCTACTGGCACGCGATAGGTGTAGCTGACGCCAAAATCCCCCTGCAGCAGATTGCCCAGCCAGGTCAAATACTGCCAAAGCAAGGGTTTATCCAAGCCCAGCCGCGCCTCTTCCTGGGCGATAAACTCCTGGCTGATACTGGGATCCGCCCGCAAGGGATCCAAAAAATCGCCGGGGGCCAGTTGCAGGAGCAAAAAGCTGAGCACCGTGATCAGCAGCAGCACCGGCACCGCTTGGACCAGCCGCTGCAAAACAAGGGCTAGGGGAGGCCAAAGGCTGAACACCCGTCCAGCAGGGGGAGAAGAGGTTGCGGCCACAGGCAGAAGTCGAGTTGAGCGAGGTCCAAATCTCCCTGGGAGTGGGATCCCTGTCGAACTATGCTGCCATTCTCGCGGCCAAATTTCCAGGTTGCTGCCTGGCTTGGAACAGGGCGCAGTTGCCCGTTAGGGGAATTGGGGGTTAAGCCAATCCGGCAGGCGCAAGCTAAGGCGGTAGACTAGTCAGAAGCTTTTTCGATGAGTTGCCGTTGGGAAGATCTCTTGCGAAACCTGTTTCTTACCGGCGCTAGCGGCTGTCTGGGGCATTATGTGTTGGAGCGCCTGGCCCAACAAAGGGATCCCGAGTTTCCGGAGCAGCCCGCCTACCACCTGTACATTCTTATCCGCAACCCCAGCCGCCTGCGGTTGCCCCCGGAGCGTTTGCCTGCCCCCATCACCCTGGTGGCCGGCGATCTCCTGCGCATTCGGGAACACGCCGCCCTGCTGCGGCAGATGGATGGGTTGATCCACATGGCGGCGGCTTGGGGGGATCCCACCCTGACCTGGGCGGTGAACGTCACCCACACCTTGGAGTTGCTCAGCTTGTTGGATCCGGAGCGCTGTCAGCAGGTGATCTACTTTTCCACTGCCAGCCTTTTGAATCAAGCGTTAGAACCTTTGGCCATCGCCGGCCAGGCCGGCACCGACTACATCCGCAGCAAGTACGCGATGCTGCTGCGACGGCAGGAAAGCAGCTTCTGGCCAGATCGCCTGCTCACCCTCTACCCCACCCTGCTGTTTGGCGGCAGCCCCCACCACCCCTACTCCCACATCACCGCCGGCCTCAAGGAGGTGCTCCGCTGGCTGGATTTGATCCGCTTTTTGCGGGTGGATGCCAGCTTCCACTTCATCCACGCTGCCGATGTGGCCGAGATGGTGGCCCATTGGGTGGCCCATCCGCCGGGGGGAGGGGATTGGGTGTTGGGCAACCCCCCCTTGTCGGTGGATGAATGCGTAGAGCAGGTGTGCGCCTATTTTAAAAAACGGATTTATTTCCGCCTGCCCCTGCCCATCGGCCTATTTCGCGCCCTAGCCTTCCTACTTCGGGTGCGACTTTCGGCCTGGGATGAGTACTGCCTGCGCCACCGCCACTTTGTCTATCCGGCCCTCTCCCCAGCAGCGCTGGGCTTGCCCTGCCGCTTCCCTACCGTAGCCTCTCTTCTCGACGCCTACCTCTAGGCCACCTTTGATAGAGTCACGCAACTCCCCTCTCCCCAGGGGTAAGGGATCCCGACAGGGATCAGCCGGCAGAGGCCACTGCTTCTCTGTGAGCCAAGCCTTGAAGCTGAGCAGCAATGCGCTCCCGGTCGAGCCTCTGGCCGATGAACACCAGGCGGGTCAACCGCGGCTCTTGCGGGCGCCAGGGGCGGTCGTAGTAGGTCTCAAATCGGGATCCCACCCCCTGCAGCACCAGGCGCATCGGCTTGTGGGGCACGGCCACAAACCCCTTTACCCGGTAGAGGCATTCCTCTTGAGCCAGTTGACGCAGTTGGGCAACTAGGGATCCCGGCTCATAGCTGCCCTCCAGGCTGAGGCAGAAAGACTCAAAAGCTTCGTGCTCGTGCTCCTCCTCGAAGTCGTGGTGGCTGGGGCGGCGCTCCAACTGATCCTCCACCGCCGCCTGGAAGCCCAAGAGCACTTCTGGGGCAACCTGGCCCCGCTCACAGGGGAGAACTCGAACCTCAGGGCGCAATTGTTGCCGCAGCCAGCTCTCCACCTGGGTTCGCTCCTTCGGCGTGATCTGATCCACCTTGCTCAGCAGCACCAAATCAGCGCAGCTCAACTGATCCTCAAACAGCTCCTCAATGGGAGTCTCGTGATCCAGGCTCTCATCGGCCTGACGCTGCGCCTCCAGCGCCGCCAGATCCCCCACCAGTTGCCCAGAAGCCAGGGCCTGGCCATCCACCACTGCAATCACCGCATCCACCGTGGCGCCGGTGCGAATGGTGGGCCAGCGGAAAGCCTGCACCAGCGGCTTGGGCAAGGCCAATCCTGAAGTCTCAATCAGGATGCAGTCCAGCTCTGCCCGCCGCCGCAGCAGAGCCTCCATGGTCGGCAAGAACTCCTCCTGCACCGTGCAGCAGAGGCAGCCGTTGGCCAGCTCCAGAATGGGGATGGAGCCCCCTCCCTCGCAGAGTTGGCAATCCCGCAGCAGTTCGCCGTCGATGCCCACTTCGCCAAACTCATTGACCACTACGGCGATGCGGCGGCCCTGGTTGTTGAGCAAAAGGTGACGGATCAAAGTGGTCTTGCCGGATCCCAAAAATCCGGTGATGACCGTAACCGGAACTTTGTGCATCTCGATTTGCGCATTCGGCCTTCCCAGTCTCTACCCGTGCTTCCCTCTCTGTCCATCCCGGCAGGGGGGATCCCCAAAGAAAGGCCCCCTGCCGGGGGCCAAAGGTTGTGATCTCCGAGAGACTTCCGGGCTTATCGGATCGGCTTCATCCGGTAAACCGGCTCGTTCTCGCGGCTGATCCCCTTCTCAAAGCCGGCAGCAGCGGCGCGCGCGCGACCAGCATGCCACAGGTGACCGACGAAGAACAGGAAGCCGAAGATGAAGTTGTGGGCTGCCAGCCAGGTGCGCGGGCTGGTGAAGTTCACCGTGTTGATCTCGGTAGCCACACCCCCCACCGAGTTCAGGGATCCCAGCGGCGCGTGGGTCATGTACTCTACCGCACGGCGGGCCTGCCAGGGTTGGATGTCGTTCTTCAGCTTGTCCAGATCCAAGCCATTGGGGCCCAGCAGCGGCTCTTTCCAAGGGGCCCGCACATCCCAGAAGCGCATCGTCTCACCGCCGAAGATGATCTCGCCCGTGGGAGAGCGCATCAGGTACTTACCCAGACCGGTGGGGCCTTGGGCCTGGCCGATGTTCGCCCCCAGGCGCTGGTCGCGCACGATAAAGGTGAGGGCTTGGGCTTGCGAGGCTTCCGGGCCGGTGGGGCCGTAGAACTCGCTGGGGTAAACGGTGTTGTTGAACCAGATGTAGCAGGTGGCAATAAAGCTCATCAGCGAGACCGCCGCCAAGCTGTAGGAGAGATAGGCCTCTCCCGACCAGATAAGAGCACGGCGGGCCCAGCCAAAAGGCTTGGTGAGGATGTGCCAGATCCCACCGGCAATGCAGATGATGCCGATGTAGATGTGGCCGCCGATCACATCCTCCATGTTGTCCACGCTGATGATCCAGCCGTCGCCGCCAAAGGGAGACTTGAACAGGTAGCCGAAGATGACCGCCGGGTTGAGCGTGGGGTTGGTGATCACCCGCACGTCGCCACCCCCCGGAGCCCAGGTGTCATAGACGCCACCAAACCACATGGCCTTGGCCACCAACAGGAAAGCCCCCAACCCCAACAGGATGAGGTGGATCCCCAAGATGGTGGTCATCTTGTTCTTGTCTTTCCAGTCGTAGCCGAAGAAGGGGAAAGACTGCTCCAGGGTTTCCGGGCCGCGCACGGCGTGATAAATGCCTCCCAGACCCAGCACCGCGCTGGAGACCAGGTGCAGCACACCGATCACAAAGTAGGGGTAGGTATCGATCACCTCGCCGCCTGGGCCAACTCCCCAGCCCAAAGTGGCCACGTGGGGCATCAGGATCAGCCCCTGCTCGTACATGGGCCGATCCGGCGTGAAGTGAGCCACCTCAAACAGCAGCATCGCTCCCGCCCAGAAGACGATCAGGCCGGCGTGGGCTACGTGAGCGCCCAAAAGCCGACCGGAAAGATTGATCAAGCGAGCATTCCCGGCCCACCAGGCGAACCCGCCCTGGGTGCGATCCTGCATCGCTGCGGAACCAAACGTCGTTGAAGTCACTGAGGCCAGCCTCCGAAAACAGTAAAGGTCACAGTACAGCAAAAGATATGAGGTGAAAAGCAAAGGAGCTTAGGAATGGCCGAGCGCCTACCCATCCAATCCAAGACTTGAATAGGCGAACGCTCGGCCTCGGCTCTCACGTAAAGGATCGAGAGAACTCAAGCGTTCGACAGCCAGCGCCAGTTTAGAGCGCGTTGCCGCGGGGCAGGACTTCCTCGGGGAACTCAAAGCGCTCGTGCGGCTGGTCCTGCGGCGCCATCCAGGCCCGAATCCCCTCGT
>NZ_JBSSDI010000050.1:0-11156 GCF_054060575.1 Thermostichus sp. MS-CIW-15
GTCAGCGTCGCGTAGTGACAACGGAAACGGACAGAATGCTATCGCTTCACCGCTGAGCAGTAATGCTCAGCAGTGTTCAGCGTAAATGTATCAGAAACAGCCAAGCTGCCACAGCCAAAGCCGCCATCGCTGCCACTAACACCGCTCCAGCAGCGCAATCTTTGGCAATTTCTGCCAGCAGGTGATAGCGGCTGCCCAGGGTCAGATCCACCACTGCTTCCAGGGCAGTATTCACCAGCTCCAAGGCCATCACCATCCCGCTGGTCAAGCTGATCAGGGCCATTTCTACGGCGCTCAGCCGCAGGGCCAACCCTAAGACAAAGGCCACTACCGCCATAGCCAGGTGGATGCGAAAGTTGCGCTGGGTGCGGGCGGCGTACAGCAGGCCCTTTCCTGCATAGTAGAAGCTTTTACTTAGGCTAGTGGCCACCTGCCACGAGGGGGGGCGCTGCCAGGGATCCTGCGCCGCGAGGTCAGCCTCGGCTCCCGGGTCTGGTGCCTCGGAGGGATGGGCCGAATCGACCTGCGCTGAAGTGAAAGGGGCTCGCCGTCGCAATGCCGCCAAACGCAGCGGCTGGGGAAAACGGCTAGGGCTGCTGGCCATGGGTCACCTCCAGGTCTTCTTGGATGGCGGCAAGCAGGTGGTGCTGTTGCTGCAGCATGCGCTGTAGGGAAAGCTCATCGGGGTGATCCCATCCCAAGAGATGCAGCAGGCCGTGGCTGGCCAGCCAGGCCAATTCCCGCGACAGCCGCTGCCCCTGGGCTTTTGCCTGCGCGCAAGCGGTGGGTACCGAAATCACGATATCCCCCAGCAGGCGCACCCCTGTTATCTTCTGCAGCTCGACAGGGGTGGACGTCTCCTCGGCGGCAAAGGCCAGGACATCGGTGGGAGCGTCGATGTGGCGAAACTCGCGGTTGAGCTGGCGGATGTGCTCGTCGGAGGTGAGGCAAAGGCTGAGCTCGCAGGGATCCGTCACCCCCAGCTCCCGCAGCCACACCTCAAACCAACGGTGCCAAGTGGCTTCCTCAACTGGGCTGGGGACGTTTAGCTCCAGGTACAGATCCAGGAATCCCTCCATGCAGGCCTCACTCACACCCAAAATTGGCTCGCTGGCCCCATTGAGTACGGAGCGGAACGGCCACCCACGACTTGAGTCGCCCTTGCCAGTGGTACAAACCTTCAATGTACTGTAGCGCTAACATTGCTGGCTGTGCTAGGGTGCCGCTGCGATAGCCATAAAAGACGCCTCCCCAGGCAAATACGCTGCAAACCCTGGAAGGGGGAAGTCAAGGAACCCCATGTAAGGGGAGCGGCGGCCAAGGTGATAGGGAAATCAGACGCAACTCTCGGACTTTCTTTGTCTGAGGGATGTCGGGGGTGCGGCTGGGCAGCGCCCTCCAAAGTTTGCTGCCAGGGTGCTCGGCCATCTCCCCACTCAAGTGCGGGGAGCGTCAACGCGCCCCCTACTCTGGGGGTTCACCCGGAAGTTCGGGCCAGGCTGCGGCGACCCTCTGGCTGGCAAGCTGTTGTAGCGTTTGCCGCAGCCGATTTTCCAGCTCTTGCCGGCAACTGTCTGGATCAACCCCTTGCTGGGAAAGAAGCTCCGCCGGGAAGAGATCCCCGGCGATGCCGACAGCCCAGGCCCCTGCCTGCAGATATTCTGCTGCATTGGCCAAGGTAACCCCCCCAGTTGGGATCAAAGGCAGGGATCCCAGCACCGGTTGCAGATGGCGCAGGTAACGGGATCCGCCAAGGCTTTCTGCCGGAAACACCTTTACTGCCGTTGCCCCGGCCTGCCAGGCCCTCCAGATCTCGCCGGGGGTGAGGGCGCCGGGCACAATGGGCAGCCCTGCTTCCCGACCCCAGCGGATGATGCTCTCGTCCGCAAAGGGGCAAACATAGAATTGGGCTCCCGCCTGCCAAGCCTGCTCTGCCATCTGCCGATTTAAAACCGTGCCCACCCCTACCCAGCAATGCGGGTAGTCTTGCCGCAGTTGGGCAATCAACTCCAGATACCGGGGAACTTGGGGAGTGATCTCAATGTGGCGGATCCCGGCCCGGATGGCCAGGGTGGATCCCTCAAGGGCTTGGGCCGGGCTGGCCGAGAGGCGGATCACCGCGATCAGGGGCTGCTGCCACAAATGGAGTAGCCAGGGGTGCCGCCATCCCTCTCTGAAGCTCTGTTCAGAACCCTCAAACACCATCTGTGGAAAAGCCCTCTCTCATCGATTTCTACCTTGCTTGGGTTGATTTTAAGTTTAATTGCAATTAAAAATAACCAAACAGCCCGACGGTAAAACAATGACAAGCTATAACAAATTTCCTTTTGAGAAGAAGGCTAAAATAGAATAAAGAACAGGCAAAAGTGGTGTTTATAGGGGCAACTGTTTGCGGGTTTGTAGCACTCGTTGGAGCGCTTACTTTTCCCATCCTTTCATGGCGTCGCTGGTCTCTCATTTTAGTAGCTATCTGCAGCCTTGTTAGCTCCTTAACCAACATTGAACTCGGCAGAGGAGAGGAGGAAGCTCCCTCAGGGGAAAGGTGGCGCATGGTAGCCCATCTCTACGAGGTAACTTTCTGGTTGGCATTGATCGTTTTCATCTTACTGGCATGAGGTTTTGCCGGCAGGTGAGCGGCTAGTTTATCGCCATTGTCTGGATGTTGTGTCGAGGTTGCTCTGGCTTGCCGGTTGTTTAGGTTGGGCACCGATTAGACCTGTGGGATCTGGAGATCGATACGAACCTAGCCGCAGTGAGGATCCCTCGCCCCCAGCCCCTCTCTCAAAGGGAGGGGGAAGTCAGGAATTGAAGGAATGAACGGTTTTACTGGTATTGAAAATAACCCAGCCGTTTTGCTTGTATCTTGTAACGATTTGGAGTAACGACAGCGGGCAACAGCGCGATTGGGCTCGATCAGTCCTTGCGAATCTTTGTATTCTTAGGGTCGGTAGGTTGGTTGCCGAGGGTGTGGGGAGTGGTCAAGCTCAGTTGTGGGACACACAGCCTGAAGGCATGGGTGATGGTCGGGTTGCTCGCCCTCCTGGTGCTGGGGGGACTGTGGCGGGTTGCTCCATCTCAGGCGCAGAATCTCCACCAACTGCAACAGCGGCAGCAACAGATCCAGCAACAAATCCGGGGCACCCAGCGACGCCTGGGAGAGCTGCGCCAAGCGGAAGAAGAAGCCCGTCGCCGCATGGGATCCCTGCGGCAAAACATCCAACAGACAGAAGCTAGCCTTCGCGACAACCAATATCGTCTGGAACAGGCCCAGAGGGCGCTAGAGCAAGCGCAGAAGGAGCTCCAAGAGCTGGAAGACCGCCTGAGACGGCAGCAGCAGGGCACGGCCGCCCGCTTGCGCTACATGCAGCGGCAGGGGGCGGAACATTGGTGGGCTTTGCTGCTCACCAGCCGCGACCTCAACGAGTTTTTCGATCGCCGCCACCAGTTGCAATTGCTAATCGAAGCCGACCGGCAGTTGATCCGAGAGCTGCAGGTGATGGCCAAGGAGGTGGATCAGCAGCGGATCGCCCTGGAAGCGCAGCGCAACGAGATTTCTTTAATCTTGCAGGAGCTGGCAGCCCAGAAAAACCAACTGCAGCAGCAGGCTGCCGCCCAAGAGCAACTGGTGGGCCGCCTGGCCAACGAGCGCGCCGCCTATGAAGCAGCCCAACGGCGTTTGGAAGCCGATTCCCAACAGTTGACCATCCTCATCCAGCAACTGATCGCCCAGCAGGCTCAGCAGCGGGGGGGCAGAGATCCGGTTCAGGGGACAGGCCGGTTGATCCCACCAGTGCGCGGGCCAATCACCAGCGGCTTCGGCTGGCGGGTTCACCCCATCTACGGAAGCCGCCGCTTCCATGCGGGGATCGACTTCGGTGTGCCCACCGGCACGCCAGTTCGGGCATCAGACCGGGGCACCGTCATCTACGCCGGCTGGTATGGCGGCTACGGCTACACGGTGATTGTCAACCACGGCGGCGGCATCACCACCCTGTACGCCCACAACAGCCGCGTCGCCGTTGGGGTGGGTCAGCAGGTACAGCGGGGGCAGGCCATTGCCGCTTCCGGCTCCACCGGCCTCTCCACCGGCCCCCACGTTCACTTCGAGGTGCGGGTCAACGGCCAGCCGGTGGATCCCCGCCGCTACCTTTGAAGCAGCGCATCTGTCGGCAACGGCTGCAGGGATCCCGCCTGCAAGATCCACCGCACATCGGCAATGGAGGATAGCTCCTCTGGGTCGTGGGAAACCACCAACACCGTCCAGATGGATTTCAGCCGGGCCAGCAGCTCGATCAACTGCCGCCGCACCGACCAGTCCAGCCCTGCCGTCGGCTCGTCCAGCAGCAGTAGCAGCGGGCCGCGAATAAGCTGTACCGCCAGGGCCAAGCGCCGTTGTTGTCCGCCACTGAGATGGTTGGGGGAGGTGCACAGAGGGATCCCTTCCAATCCCACCTGTTTGAGAACGTTTTCAATCTCCTTTTGTTGCAGCTCCGGGTGGCCGAAGCGCATTTCCTCTAGCACCGTCAAGCCACAAAAGTGACGCTCCGGGAACTGAAACACCAGCCCCGCCATGCTGCGCAACTGCTGGGGGGAGAGCTCTGTTCCTCCCCAGGCAATCCGCCCGCGCGTGGGCCGCGCCAAGCCGGCCAAAATTTCCAGCAGGGTGCTCTTGCCGGCCCCACTTTTGCCCACGATCAGCCCCAACTGATTCAGGCCCAGCTCAAAGGAGAGATCCCGGAGAATCGGCTGAGGGAGGGTTGCCGGGTGGTAGCAGAGATCCTGAACCTGCAACATGAGCGGCGCCCCTGGGAAAGTTGTCGTTATTTTGGCACTGGAAAGCTTTGCCGGACAGCTACAACCATTCTTCTAGGCGCCCCAACTGATCCCGAAAGCCATAGGTGAGTTCGCGGTACCACTCCCGCAGCTCCAGTTGATCTACAGCTCGCCGCAAAGCCTCTTGGGAGCGCTCGATGGGGCGCAGAGCCGCAGACGGGATCCCTTCTTGAGCAGCCCATTGTTCAAACAGAGCCAGCTCCGTTTGCAAGTAGAGAATGAGGTTGGCCACATCCTGCGGGTGGGGGTAGCGGGTGGCATCTGGCATAAGACATCTCACCAGGGGAACTAGCTCCATTCTGGCCAAGAATCTGTCCCGCTGCCGCCTGAGGGCCCTATCCCCTCTCGCCTGCTTCTGTACTCTGGGCCGCAAAACGCAGATAATGCGGTGGGAAATGTTCACTGCCGTCGAGGGATCCATGAGCCAAAAGCTGCTGTTTGTGTGCCTGGGCAACATCTGCCGTTCTCCCGCTGCCGAAGGGATCACCAACCACCTGCTGCAGAGCAGCGGCCATGAGGGGGACATCCTCTGCGATTCGGCAGGTACAGCCGCCTACCACCTCGGCAGTCCCCCAGATCGCCGCATGCGACAAGTTGCCCAGCGCTATGGACTGGAGCTGCACGGCCAAGCCCGGCAAATTCATCCTTTGGATCTGCGGGAGTTCGACCTGATCCTGGCCATGGATCGGCAAAATTACCGCGATATCCTCAGCCTCGATCCCCAGAGAAGATATGCCGACAAGGTACGCCTAATCTGTAGCTACTGTCGTTCTCACACCGATGAAGAAGTTCCGGATCCCTACTACGGGGGCGAGGCAGGGTTTCACTACGTGATCGAGCTGCTCTGGGACGCCTGCAGCGGCCTGCTGGAATCCCTGATCCCTGGGATCCAATGCCCGCCGCTGCCCAGCCGCACCTGAAAGTCATCGATCAAGAAAACAACTACCACCTGAGCAGGTTAAAGCTCTCCATGTCGATGGTGGCGCGGTTGCGGTAGATCCCCAACACAATGGCCAAGCCCACTGCCGCCTCGGCAGCCGCCACGGTGATGACAAATACCGAAAACACTTGGCCGCGAATCAAGCCCGAGTCGACAAAGTTGGAGAAAGCCATAAAGTTCAGGTTGACGGCGTTGAGCATCAGCTCAATCGACATCAACACCCGAATGGCGTTGCGACTGACGATCAAGCCGTAGATGCCGATGCAGAAAAGAATTGCCGCGACCACCAAGAAAAACTGCAGTTGCAACATCACAAGAGGCTCCACTGGATACAGATGAGAGGGGCATCAGGAAAACGCTGGGCTGTATGGCCGAGAGCAGGCAGCTTCAACGCGTGCTCACCAGCTCTGCTGGGCGTTCCGACTCCGATTCAAGCTGTGGCCGGGCCCGCTCCAGCAAGCTGAGATCCCCTTCTTGGGCTTGGGGAACGACAAACTCTCGACGCGCCAGCACAATGGCCCCGATCAACGCCATCAGCAGCAAAACAGAAGCCAACTCGAACGGCAACAGATAGTCGCTAAAGAAATGCCCACCCATCACCAAAGCACTGCTCGTGGGCTGGATCGGCTCCAACTGCCAGGGGGTATTCAGGGCCATTGCCGTCAGGAGGGCAAACAGCCCCAAACACACTGCCGCTGTCACTCCATTGCGCAGCCAGCCCAGCTTCAGAGGGGCAAAGGTGTAGCGCCGGTTCACCAGCATAATGGCAAACAGGATCAGTACGTTGACGGCGCCGACGTAGATCAAAACTTGGGCGGCGGCCACAAAATCGGCATTCAAGAGAAGGTACAGCCCAGCTATGCTCAGGAAAACGCCCCCCAAGAGAAAGCCGGAATAGACGATGTTAGGGGCCCAAACCACTCCCAGGGCAAAGCCAATGGCCATTGCCGAGAGCACCCCAAAGCTAACCAGTTGTACGCCTTCTGCAAGGGTCATGGGATCTTCTCTATCGCTGCTCCCTTACCACTGTACTGCCCTGGCGGATTTAAGAGAAGCCCGACTCCTTTTTCAGATCGATAGAGAAATCTCTAGAGTTGGGTCTCACCAACTGCCGCCCGCTCCGCCACCTCCGCTGCTACCGCCACCGAAGTCTGAATCTCCACCTGAATCTCCACCGAAGTCTGAATCTGTGTCTGTGTCGCTGAGCTCGGGGATGACCACCTCTCGCTCGCTGCGGTACCCGCAGATAGGACAGCTCAGGATTTCCAGCTTCAAGCCGCTAGAGGAATAGGTGGCTTCCCTGAGAACCTGGGCGGTGAGGTCGAGGGTGAGAGCTTGACACCGGGGGCAATAGAGGTGGCGATAAAATGCATTCTCGCGAACAACCACAGCTGCCCCCTGACAGCTAGGGCAAAACCAGCCGTAGTAGCTGGCTCTGCCCCGGCTTTTGGCTAAGCGATCTCCCGGGGAGAGGCACGTATCGAGAACTTGCGCCTGGATGGGGCGCATGGGTCGACCGCAGCTTTGGCAGACCACGGGCTGAAAGGGGATCCCCCGCTTCTGGCACAGGGTGCCGTCGGTCACCACAGCCGCCAGGAGGGGCAGCGTCAGCACCAGCCAGTTGCCACTGGCCGACATCAGGAAGAGGCCAAGGCAAAGGGAGCCGGAATAGAGAAACAGTCGAATGGGATCGCTCTGGAGCGAAGAGAGAGCAGCCGCCTCTTGAGTTCGACGGGTCAGGGGGATAGCTCGTCTTGTCCCTCGCTCGGCCTTTAGGTAGACCGGCAAGCGGGAGCGCTGCCACCCCACCCCTAGGATGATGATCCCCAATAGCAGCAGGATCCCTTCCAGGGAGCTTTGGGCAACAGCCAGGGATCCCGCTCCAACCGCTTGAGGAACGGTTGCAGGGGAAAGAGAGGTGGAAGCCTGCTGCCCCTGCAGGGCTGAGGCCAACTGCCGTACTCCCGCTAGGGTGCCGCCGTCGAAGTCTCCGGCGCGAAACCTGGGCAGGATTTGCTGGTCGATAATCTGCTGAACCTGGCTGTCGGGGAGGAGGGTGGTCAAGCCTCTGCCTGTCTCAATCTCTATCCGCCGATCTCCTACCGAGACGAGGAACAACACGCCGTTGTTGCGGCCAGCCTTGCCAATGCCCCAGTAGTTGAATAGTTGCGTAGTGAACGCTTTCGGTGTGGCATATCCCTGGGTATTGGGTACCGTAACCACCGCCATCTCGGCACCGGTGCGCTGCTCAAGCTGGGTGATAAGGCGGTTCAGCTCGTTTTCAGTGCTACTGCTGAGGATATTGGCGGTGTCGGAAACCCACCCTCCATACTGACGGCGGGGGTTGGGCACTTGTTCAAGGGTAATGGCCCAAGCGGGCTGCGGCAGTAAGAAAATGCCTAGCAAAACTGCCGCCCAAACTTTTGGCATGGCTTACCTGGCTGAGCGCTGCCTTGGTTTTAGCACAGCTATTGGGGATGGAGAGGGTAGCAGTCTCTTGCTGCTTTGCCTTTGGTGTTTGTCGACACAAAAAATAGCGCTGGGACGAGTCTTGGCTTTCCTCTTTTCGCAGGGGAAAGAGGCTAGAGCTCTAAGCAAGGGAAAATCTTCTTCGGTCTAGCTGCAAAGCCTTCCGGATTTTTCTGCACAACTCTTTTTCAGCAAGAGTCAAGCGATTTCTTGCTCCCTCGATGGTTGATTAGAAACCAGAAACTAAGCCAGCAGTGCGGGCCAGGCTTCTTCTTGCCATTCCACCTCAAAGCACTCCTGGGCCATGCGGAGAAAATGCTCAATCAACTCAGGGATCCCTGGCGCCCTTGGGCAAAGGTCGTACACGCCAATCACCTGCGAGCCGGGCAGGTACTGTTCCCAGAGCGCTAGATTGGGCCGCAACAGGAGGGATCCCTGTTGCAGGATCCCCCAGGGTTGCCACAGTTGGGCGTTGCCCATCAGCTTTTTGCGCTGCCAGCTTAGATCGGCACGGGTACGGGCGGCAAAGCAACTGATTTTGTTGCGGTAGCCCCGATCCTGGCCACCTTGGCCGCGGACAGAAGCGGGAGCATCCACCTCAATGCCCAGCGCCGCCAGCCCCTCTACCCAAAAACGGCAGCAGAAGTCGTACACCTGGGCTCGCCGCAAATTGGGCAGCCGAGCTTGGAGGTAAGAGAGGGGCAACACCAAGCTGTAGGTCAGCTCTGCTGCATCTTCCGCCGCCTGGTGCAACACCGCCCGTCCTCCGGTGGGCCGGCGCACCATCGGGATCCCTGGCGGCAGATCTGGCCAGGCCTGGTGACGTCCCAGAGAGAGGGTAAGCCGATCCCAGCCGTAAAAGCGCAAACAGGGCCTGGGATCCTGGCGCAGCCGCTGCAAAAGCCAAAAGTCCTGCTCCATCTGCCAGCCGCCAGCGGCCACGCGATAGGGCAGCCAAGAGCCCTGGGATCCCATCAAGCTTTGGGAAACTCAGCCTGGAGCTGCTCATCGTACTCATCGGCCAAGCTGGCCACAAGGGTGATGGCGCGCGAGATCTCGCCAGCGCTGAGCCCTTCCAGAGTGCGGTGGTGGTTTAGCACCACTTGGTTGTTCCAGATGCAAAAACGGGCTTCCAGAGTTTCGCTCCAGTTTTTCTCCAGCAGCTTCTGCATGAGCTTAGCCGGCTCCGCCACCGGCAGAGAGAGCACGGGAGACCACACCAACAGGGTATCTTCGGGGGATTCGCCGCTCAGGTGGACGAACACTTCCACGCTGCCGTAGGTGAATTTCCAGGTGTGGCCCTGCTCGTGGTTCTCGTAGGCGGCATCTTCTTTGAGGCTGGAAACTACTGCTGAGACAACTTCAACGTAGCGAGGGGGCTCTTCCATCAGGCCTGGAAAACCTTCTGGAGAACGGTCGATGAGCGGCTCGCTGTAGACCATGGTCTTTCCCCTACTTCCTGTCTAACCACCTTAACTATACTGCCTAGCCCTCCCACCTACCTGCCATGCTGCCGGATCCGGCTCAGGCCAGAATAGAACTGTTCGCGGTTGGGAAGGTTACCTATGCCCCAGCCTGACGTTCAAGGACGCACCCTCGCTTATGAGGCGGGCGCCAACCTGCGCCAGGTGCTGCTGCAAGCCGGGATCCCGCTCTACAACCCGCCGGCTCCTATCCTCAACTGCCGCGGTCTGGGCACCTGTGCCGTACAAATCGAAGGGGCTGTTTCCCCTATGGGCTGGCGAGAACGGGCCCGCCTGTCTTTGCCACCCCACCAACTCCCGTCCACGGCGGCGGCCCAGGACGGCAACGGGCTGCGCTTGGCCTGTCAGGTGCAGGTGCTGGGAGATCTCAAAGTCACCAAATGGCCAGGCCTGTGGGGACAGCGGATCCCGCCCGCCTCTCAAACCTGAGGATTCTCAAAAACCTAAGGGAAGCCCTATGGAAACTCCATCCCACCCCTCCCAAAAGGCTGTCGGCATTTTGGGGGCCCTGCCGGAAGAAGTGGCCATGCTCACCCAAGCAATGGAGATCAACTCTGTCCATACCCATCTGGGGCGGCAGTTCCATCAGGGATCCCTGGCCGGACAGCCGGTGGTGGTGGTTCAAGGGGGGGTGGGCAAAGTGCGGGCGGCAACTACGGCAGCTCTGCTGGTGGCCCACTTCCCTTTGCGGGGCATTATCTTTACCGGCGTGGCCGGCGCCTTGGCCGATCACCTGCAGATGGGGGATGTGGTGC
This sequence comes from Thermostichus sp. MS-CIW-15, assembly GCF_054060575.1. Lineage (NCBI taxonomy): Bacteria > Bacillati > Cyanobacteriota > Cyanophyceae > Thermostichales > Thermostichaceae > Thermostichus > Thermostichus sp. MS-CIW-15. The sequence continues at coordinate 10,482 of NZ_JBSSDI010000050.1, forward strand.
TGGCCCATGCCGCCATCGAGCACGATTTCGGCACCGGACGGCCCGAAGGCTTTGTCTTGGGGATCGACTTTATCCCTGAGTTGCGCCATCCTCTAGCGGAGGCCGATAGTGCCCTTTACGACCTGATCGTGGCCCAAGGGGAGCGGATCCCTCTTCACCCGCTGCAGGGGCGGCAGCCGGTCATCCACCAAGGCCTGGTGGCCACGGGCGATGTATTTGTGGCCGACGCCAAGCTCCGGCATCAAATTCGCGAGCGCACCGGAGCCCTGGTCGTGGAAATGGAAGGAGCGGCGGTGGTACGGGTGGCGCAAGAAGCTGGGATCCCTTGTCTGCTGGTCCGATCGGTTAGCGACATAGGGAGCGATACCGATTTCCTAACTTTTTTTCAGACAGCGGCTCTCAACTCGGCAGCGGTGGTTCACAGCGTTCTACAGAGCTTGCCTCCCCCTCCTTAGAAAAACGCAGCGCGGCTAGCCGTGGGGAGGAAGCGACGCCTGCCAACAGAGGTCAGATTACTCCCTGTCTGTAAGCTAGCTCCTGCCCCGGCGCGGGCGGCCAAGGTGACATCCTCTCCCGCTAGGCCCTGACGGGCTGTAGACGGGAGCTTCCGAGAATCACTTCCCGGAGTTGCTGCTTCAACGGACTGGTAAACCAGGATCCTCCACAGCCAGAGAG
>NZ_JBSSDI010000051.1:0-10807 GCF_054060575.1 Thermostichus sp. MS-CIW-15
ACGTGGGCTGATGTGTTGAACCGTGCCAACCTGGGGATGGAAGTGATGCACGAGCGGAATGCGCACAACTTCCCGCTGGACCTGGCGGCGGTGGAAGTGGCGCCGGCCATCCGCGGCTAATCCACTCCTGACCTAGTCGACCAGTCCTTCTTGAATCCCCTGGCAGACGCTGGGGGGTTTTTCTGCTTTTCATAGAACGTAGCCCAGTTGCTCAAGGGAATCGGTGTCCCAAAGGATCTGCCCATCCAGAGCCATTCTCCCCTGCACCGGCATTCCAACTTGAGCCTCTAGGCGTGGGATCAAAGCTGCATCCAGCTCCTCCAAAGCTTGGGGATCCTCGGTTTCGGGCAGGGATCCGACCAGCACCCAGCCCAAGTTGCGGACCTTGGCTTGGCGCATCAGGGCGGCAAAGGCGGTTGCTTGGCTCAGGGCGGCCTCCCGTCGCAGCGTTAAGAGCAGGCTAAACCCCCAAGCATGGGCCAAATCGGCCCAGGTTTGGCCTGGCTCCAGGGGATCGGCGACACTGCCCGGCAGAACCAGGAGGGGATTGGTTGCCCGCTCGCCGATTTGTTGCCAGAGGGCCTTGAGCTGAGCTTCCGAAGGGTTGGGATCCACCCTGAGCTGGACTCAAGGTCTCTGGACCACCTCTTGCCAGGCGCTGGCCACTGCTGCGGCACCATCTGGGCGTGGGTGAGGTGGCTCGCCCCCACCCCGCAAAAGCCGCCATTGCGTCCCGAGGCCCCCCAACCCAGGGATCCCGCCTCCAGCAGACAAGCATGGATGCCATGGTCGCGGGCCAGGTGCAGAGCCGTCGATAGCCCCGTCAATCCTCCCCCCACAATGACCACCTCCGCGCCCACCTGCGCTTGCAAAGGTGCCGGATGCCGCCAGCCGGGATCTGCTATCGTGCTGTCCCAGTAGCTGCCGACCGGGCAGGCAGGATCGTAGGTGCTGGCAGGATAAAGGCCCTTTCTCATACGAGCAATGGGAAGAACATCTTGCTGGGCAACGCCGAAGTGCTCGGTACCGCTGAGGCGACCGGTCGCAGGACAAGTGCTGAAGGGGATCCCCTCACTCCTGGGCAACGCTGTCGCAACCGGCAGCAGCGGCCTCCATATCGGCAGGGGTATTGCAGTCCAGGAAGATCTCAGGAGTGTAGAGCTCCACCTCCTGTACCCGCCTGCCCAGATCCTGCAACAACCGGCGCAGGCCCAGGGTTTCTTCTCGGAGATCCAACAGCTTTTCCCGCAAGCGCCTGTCGATCAGGGTAGGGTGCCCCCGTCGTCCTCGATGCACCGGCACAGTAACCCAAGCGCGGTGGCGCAGATGGTACTCCAGCAAGCTGTGGTAGATCCACGCCGGGCGGGGCTGATCCACCGCCGAAATGGCCAGCACCTGAAAATCGGCAGGGACCCCTTCCACCCCTACCCGAATGGAGTGGGTCTTGCCCAGCTCAGGAGCCGGATTGACCAGCACCTCTGCCCCTGCCAAGTGGGGTTGGGCTGCCGCCAAATGCTGGGATCCCAGCACCACCCAGGGTTGAAACCCCGCCTGTCGCCACTGAAAAATCTGGTAAGAGAGCAGGGTTTGCCCGTCTTTCCAGGGCAGAAAGGCTTTCGGCTCTCCCATCCGCGTGGAAAACCCAGCCGCCAAGATCAGCGCATGCAGCTTCGGCTCATTTGCCAAGGAGCTTCACCAGCAGAATGCCAAACAAATATAGAAACGTCACAGCCCCGGCCAAAAGGCTCTGGGTGAGGGGATCCGTCGAAGGGGTGAGAATGGCCCCCGCCACCACCGCGCCCAGAACCACGTAGCGCCAGCCCTTGAACATCTGCTCGGCAGTCACCAGCCCCAGCGCCCCCAGCAGCGCCTGCAAAATCGGCACCTGAAAGGCCAGGCCGGTGCTGAACAGCAGCAGCAGCACAAACTCAAAGTAGCGGTCGATGGACCAAGCCTGATCCACCACCCCTTCGCCGTAGCGAATGAAAAAGTTGAGCGCCGCCGGAATGAGGAGATAGTAGGCAAAGACCAAGCCGGCCACAAAGAGAAGGCTGGATCCCAGCACCACCGGCCCCAGCAGCTTGCGCTCCTTCACGCTCAGCCCCGGCAAGACGAAGCGGGCAATTTGGTAGAGCAAAAAGGGCGTGGCCAGCAATAGCCCCGAGTAGGCTGCCACCTTCACAGAAACGAAAAAATACTCCCCCGGCGCCAGTTGCAAAAAGGTAACCCCCCGAGCGGGCACCTCCAGCAGGGCGACAATGCGATTCACCACGGCAAAGCAAGCGATGATGCAGATCGCCACCGCGATCACGCTGGCCAACAGGCGGCTGCGCAGCTCTTCCAAGTGCTCCATCAAGGTCATCTCGACCTCGTAGGGAAACTCCGGATCCCGCACCCGACCAGGCTCAGGGGCCGCCGCGGCTTGTTCCGGGGACTCGGTCTCAGAGGCAAGGGTCATGGGCCAAGGTGTAACGAGACGTTCCCCGCTATCTTAGCGCTGCCCCCTCTCCAGGGAAAAGCACTTGCCCAACACTCCTCGCCATTGGGCGGTGGCCCAAGCCCGTTAAGGGGATCCCGGGGCCTGAGCAGATGAAACTGGGAAGGGGAGCGGTTGCAGTTTTTAGCGCTTGCCCAAGCCCAGCGCCTTTTCCACCTGCTGGGCGGCATAGGCCATGGCAAAACAGCAGATGAAGTAGATTAGGCCGATAAAAAACAGCACTTCCCGCTGGGTGCCTAGCCAGTTGGGGTTGGTGAACACCACGCGCCCCGCCTGCAGCAGGTCGATGAGGCCGACAATGAACACCAGTGACGTGTCTTTGAAGAGGGTGAGGAACTCGTTCACCAGCGCCGGAACAGCTGCCCGCAACGCCTGGGGCAAAATCACCAGAGCCGTCACTTGAAAGGGGTTCAAGCCCAGCGCCCGTGCCGCTTCTAGCTGGCCCAGCGGGATTGACTGCAGGCCGCCCCGCACGTCCTCGGCCACGTACACGGCTGTAAACAAGATGAAGGCCACCTCCGCCCGGATGATCAGGTTGACGCTGATCCCCCCCAGAAAGAAGGGCACCAACAGCCAGGCGGCAAACAGAATGGTGGTCAGAGGCACCCCCCGCACCAGCTCGATCACCAGCGTGCAGAAGATCCGGATTACCGGCAACGCCCGATTGGCCCGGCCCAACGCCAGCAACACCCCAATGGGGAAGCCGATGATCATGGCGGCTGCCGCCAAGATCAAGGTCAGCAGCAGTCCAGACAGTTGCTCAGCCCGCACTGCCGGCCAATTGGGGCCCAGGTTGCCCAGCAGCAGCTCCAGACAGAGGGGCAAGATCAAGGCCCAAACCCAGATGGAAGCCAGCCGCCAGGATTCCCGTCCGCGACTGAGGGCAATAGCGGCAAAAGTGACGCCAGAGCAAACCGCCAGCCACCCCTGCGACTGGGTTCCCAAAGGCAGGAAAGCGGCCAAGCCCATAGCAGCTCCCAAGAGAATGAGGTAGTGCAGCAGCACACCGCCCCAAGCCCCCCCCGCTACCCCCAAGGTGGCCAGCACAATTCCCAACACCGCCCACACCCGCCACAGTTGGCTGCTGGGGTAGGTGCCGCTGGCAAAGATTTTCAGGTTGGCCGGGATCACTTCCCAGCGGGCTTGGGTGAACGCCCAGTTCCAGAACAGGGAAATTGCCCAGGCCAACACCAAGGCGGAGACCAAGGTGAGCAAGGTGCTCAACCAGGAGTCAAACAGGTTGCGACGCACCCAAGCCAGCGGACTTTGTTTCTCCGTGGGGGGGAGTACCTTTTCTTCTACAAGGGGAGAGGAGAGACTGCTGGGCATGGGTTAGCGCTCCACCAATTTGACGCGGGCATTGAGCCAGTTCATGCCGTAGGAAACCACCAGGTTAAAGGTCAGGTAGGTGGCCATGAGGATGGCGAACATCTCCACCGAACGTCCCGACTGGTTGATGATGGTGCTGCTGATGTTGAACAGATCGGAAAAGCCAACGGCAATGGCCAAGCTGGAGTTTTTAATCAAGGTGAGATACTGAGTGTTCAAGGAGGGGATCATGATCCGCAGGGCCTGGGGCACAATCACCAAGCGAAAGGTTTGCAGCTCCGACAGGCCGACGGCCCGGGCCGCCTCCCACTGCCCCCGCGGCACCGCCAAAAAGGATCCCCGCACCACTTCGGCAATGTAGCAGCCGGTGTAGGTCACCAAGCCCAGCATCATGGCGGTAAACTCCGCCGAAAGCTGGATCCCACCCCGGAAGTTAAAGCGCTCCAGTACCGGGACATCCAGCCGCACCGGCGGCTCTGGGAAGAGCACCCAGCAGGCCACCGCCAGCAGCACCACCCCCGCAGCCACCCACAGGTTCCGCTGCCGGGATCCCAGCTCGGGTCGGCAGACTAGGAGCAGCTTGCGGATCCCCCACCCAGCCGCGATTACAATGGCCAGCGCGGGAACCAGCCAGCCGCTGGGATCCAACCCGGGCAGCTTCACTCCCCGCTGGTTGATAAAGACAAGCCCGCCGATGGAGAGACTGTTGCGCACCCCCGGCAGGGTGAGGATCACCCCCTGGTACCAGAAGATCACGATCAGCAGCACCGGGACATTGCGAAAGATCTCGGTAACAACGGTGGCCAGCTGGCGGGCCAGCCAGTTGCTGGAGAGGCGAGCCATCCCCAGGACAAAGCCCATCGCCGTCGCCAACACAATGCTGACTGCCGACAGCCAGAGGGTGTTCACCGCTCCCACCGCCAGAGCCTTCAGGTAGCTCTCGGAGGGGTCGTAGGGGATCAGCCCCTCGGTGATCCCAAAGTTGGCGGAGTTGTCCAGAAAGCGAAAGCCCAAACTGATGCCCAGGCGGCGCAGGCTGGCGAGGAGATTTTGGGCGAGGATCCCGAACACCAGCAGCACGGCCACGACAAAGGCCACCTGCAGCAGAACTTTTAGGATGCGCTCATCCCGCCACCAGGGGGGGCGAAGGTGGGACTGGTCGGACAGAGAAGTCATGCGGGGCAAGCAAAAATTCAGAGCACAGCAGAGAATAGGGGATCCCTGGCCGGTACTGACCAACCGGGATCCCTGTCCCAGGGGGGGCGATGGCTCCCGGATTTGCGATTAGCGGAAAGGCGGCGCGTACTGGATCCCACCTTTGGTGTAGGGCTGGTTCAAGCCCCGCGGCACGCCCAAGGGGGTCAGGTGGCGGTTGAAGATCTCGCCGTAGTTGCCCACCGCCTTGATGACATTGACCACCCAATCCGGCTTCAGGCCCAGCAGCTCTCCCAGGTTGCCTTCCTGGCCCAAGAAGCGGCGAATGTCGGGATCCTCGGACTTGAGGAACTCGTCCACATTGGCGCTGGTGATCCCCTTTTCTTCTGCATAGAAGAGGGCGTAGACCGTCCAGTTCATAATGTCGGAAAAACTCTCATCTCCGTGGGGAACCAGCGGCCCCAAGGGCTCTTTGGAAATGATCTCCGGCAAGATCACGTGGTCGTCGGGAGAAGCCAAGCTGGCCCGGCGGGAGATGAGGGCGCTTTGGTCGCTGGTGATGGCATCGCAACGGCCCTCTTCGTAGGCGTTGAAAGAGGAATCATCGCCGTCGAAGGTTACTGGCGTAAAGGCAATGCCACGGGCGCGGAAGGTATCCGCCAAGTTCAGCTCAGTGGTGGTGCCGGCAATCACACAGATGGTGGCCCCGTTCAGGTCTTCCAGCTTTTCCACCCCCAGCGACTTCCGCACCATAAATCCTTGGCCGTCGTAGTAGGTGGTGGGGCCGAAGGTCACCGCCCACTCGCGATCCCGGGTGAGGGTCCAGGTGGTGTTGCGGCTAATCATGTCGACCTCGCCCGACTGAATCGCAGACTGGCGATTGGCCGCCGTCAGGTAGACGTATCGAACCTTGTCCGGATCTCCAAAGAGAGCGGCAGCTACCGCCCGGCAGATGTCGATATCAAAACCCACATACTTGCCTTGGTCATCCAGGTTGCCGAATCCGGGCAGTTGGTTGTTTACCCCACAGATCAACTCGCCCCGAGCCTTGATGCGGTCGGTGAGCGGCCCCAGCTGCGCCCAAGCGGGAAGGGACTGCAGGCCCATAGACAACGCCAGTGCCCCGGCCAAGGGAGCCAATCCGTTCAAATGCTTTATCCAGTTCATAAAATTACCCCATGTCAATCCTCAAGATCTTCGTCGTCAACAGTCGTTCATACACGGCACTTCAACCGAGATACCGTGCCATTGAGTTACACTCCTGCCACACCCCATAGAATGGTTTGCCATAGGCGCCTACGATTTTCTCAAAGCCTTACATGTCAGGGCGTATGGAAATGTTGCAGAGGCTACGGTTGTGGCTCGGCCAGTTCTGCCATGGTACCCATGCCTGCTTTGGTGAAACTTAGGGAGTCACCCACCCATGCAAGGATCCCCGCACATAAGGTCTTCACTCTCTCCGCAAAGTGCAGCCAGCGCTGACATTATCCAATGCGAAGATGTTCACAAATGGTACGGCGATTTCCACGTCCTCAAGGGCATTACCACCCGCATCCGCCGCGGAGAGGTGGTGGTGGTCTGTGGGCCTTCAGGCTCGGGCAAGTCAACGTTTATTCGCACGTTGAACCGCTTAGAAGAACACCAGAGAGGGCGCATTGTGGTAAATGGCATTGAGCTAACCAGCGACCTACGCAACATCGATGCCATTCGCCGCGAGGTGGGCATGGTTTTTCAACAGTTCAACCTGTTTCCCCATCTCACGGTTTTGCAAAATGTAACCCTTGGCCCAATCCACGTGAAAAAGATGAAAAAAAGTGAGGCGATAGAGCGGGCTATGGAACTGCTAAGCCGCGTGGGGATCGCCGAGCAAGCAGAAAAATACCCGGGGCAACTTTCGGGGGGGCAGCAGCAGCGGGTGGCGATTGCCCGCGCCTTGGCCATGAATCCGGCGGTGATGCTCTTCGATGAGCCCACCTCGGCCTTGGATCCAGAGATGATCAAGGAGGTGCTGGACGTGATGCGGGAGTTGGCCCGCTCGGGGATGACCATGGTGTGTGTAACCCACGAGATGGGCTTTGCCCGCGAGGTGGCGGATCGGATTATCTTCTTCGACCGCGGCAAGATCGTGGAGGAAAACACCCCCCAAGAGTTTTTCAGCAATCCGAAAGAAGAGCGCTCCCGCCTGTTTTTATCCCAGATCCTTTCCCACTAGCGAGTCCTTCAGAAGGGGGTGAGGCGTGCCAGAAAAGCCCCCTCCGGCTCTTGATAGACAATCTGCCCCTGCCAGCCGTTGGCGTGGGCACACTGCAGCAGGGTTTCCGGATCTACAAATAGCCAGGGAAAGGGATCCCCCCGCTGGCCGTTGTACTCGGCTACAAAGTTCACTACCTTGGCTTTTGCCTCGCTCCCTTCCTGCCAATCTTCTGAGCCACCTGCTTCGAGGTGGGCAGGAGCGGCCAGCTTGCCAGAGGGATCTTCCAAGTTTTCTAAACGCCCTCCCTCTTCTGCCGGCAGATTCCGCAGATCTGCGAGGTCGCTGGCATCGCTCAAATCGGTGGAATCCAGGAGCAACTGGCCAGTGGGCTGAACCCAGTGGCGAGCCAGGCGCAAAAAACGCTCCAAGCCCGACAGGGATCCCGCCAAGCCGACGCCGTTCATCAGCAGGAGTAGGGTATCGAAGGGCTCTCCTGGCCCCGCCCAGTGGAAAAGATCGGCGGCAATGCGGCAACACACCCCCCGCTCTGCCATAATCTGCAAAGCCACAGGGGAGCGATCCAAGGCAGCCACGGCCAATCCTTCCTCCTGCAGCAGCAGGCTGTGGCGGCCCGTGCCGGCGCCGATGTCTAGCACCCGACCGCGGCATAGATCCAAAGCCATGGCCTCCACCTCCGGCAGCTCCTGGGTGAAGAACACCTCTGGGGAGACCACCTGGGGCTCTTCCGCCAACGGGATCCCCTCCAGGCCGTAGGCATGCAAGAGCAGGGATCCCTTGGCCTCTCCTCGGTGCCAGTCCCATAGGGCTTGCTCTAAGGGATCCTGAAGTGGGTAATTCTCGACAGCCTTTATCATGGAAGGGGAAAGCTAAACCGTTGACCCGATGGCCATCGTCGCCTTTCTTTACGGTGCCGCTATCGTCCTTTTGCTGATTGCAGCAGTGGTTTGGGCAACATCTCGGCAGTTCAATGTGGAGACCGAGACGCAGATCGGCACCTCGCCAGAAGAGCCCTCCGAGACCTCATCCGTTCCCATTTCCATTGTGGAGCAGCTAGAGCGCCAATACCGCAACAGCCCTTCCTACCGTCCCGATCCGTGACATACTCCCGCACTCATGCTGATGCATAGTCGGAGATCCTTAGAGATCCTTGGAAAGATGACTTTTGAGGATTCCTGAGGATACAAGCAGTGTCTTTGCTGGCCAAAAGCTAGCGTTTTCTCTCTATATATGGTTGCCAAGTCTCCACCACCCATTGTCTACATTGCCTTGGGGCTATTGCTACTCTGGGGCGGTCATCGTGCTTGGCAGGCGGGCTATGTTCGCTGGCCGGAAGGCATTTCTCTACCGCCAGTATCGCTGCCAGGGTTGGGGGGTGGAGCACAAGATCTGCTCCTGACCAGCGGCGAGCGCACCTTGTTTGCCGATAGCAGTCCCGCTGCCGTTGCCGCTGCAGAGCTGTTGCGCCAAGGTAACCTCAGCGCAGCCATCTCGGTGTTGGAAATGGGTCTGCAAAGCAACCGCAACGACCCGGAAGCTCGCATTTTCTTGAACAACGCCCGCGCCCAGCAGCAAGGCAGTCCCTTGAGCCTGGCGGTGGTGGTGCCCATCTCCAGCAACCCCAACCGCGCCAAAGAGACCCTGCGGGGGGTGGCACAAGCTCAGGAGGAGCTTTTCCAACAGGGGGGAATCGGAGGACGGCTGCTGCGGGTAGTGATTGCCGACGATGGCGATAACCCTGAGCGAGCAGCAGCGGTGGCCAAAGCCCTGGTGGCGCAGCCTGAGATCTTGGGGGTGATTGGCCATAACACCAGCGATGCCACCCTGGCTGCAGCCGAGGTTTATCAGCCTGCCGGCTTGGCGATGATCTCCTCCACCTCCACCAGCACTCGCATCAGCATGCTGGGGGATGCCATTTTTCGCACCGTGCCCTCGGATCAAGTGGCCGGCACGCAACTGGCCCGTTATGCTCTCAACACGTTGCGGCTGCAAAGGGTGGTCATCTTCTACAACCCCAACAGCGCTTACAGTACCAGCCTGCGGGACGCCTTTGCCTCCACCCTGACCAGCGAAGGGGGCATCGTGCTGGCGGAGTTCGACTTATCGGCGTCGGACTTCAACCCCCAGGCCAGCCTGCAAAGGGCCGTCGGCCAAGGAGCCCAGGTAGCTTTTTTAGCTCCCACGGCTTCCGTAGCCGAAAAAGCGCTGGCCGTAGCCCGCGAGAACGCTGTAGCTGGTAAGCCCCTTGCTCTTCTGGGCGGCGATGTGCTCTTCAGCCTCACCACATTGCAAGAAGGGGGAGCAGCGGTAGAGGGCTTGGTGGTGGCGGTACCCTGGCATCCCCAGGTGCCGCGCAACCGCGAGTTTGCCCAGAAGGCAGCCCAGCTCTGGGGAGGGCAGGTGAGCTGGCGCACCGCTCTGGCTTATGATGCCACCCGGGTTTTCTTGCAAGCTTTCAGCCAAGGAGCCACCAGCCGCAGCGCTGTTCTCGCCGCCCTGGGCGACCCGAACTTCCGCTTGCCGGACGGCGCTTCCGGAGAAGTGCGCTTCTTGCCCTCCGGCGACCGCAATGCTCCCCATGTGCTGGTGCGGGTTGAGCCCGGCAACCGCTCCGGTACCGGCTACGATTTTGTGCCTCTCCCCTAGGGATCCCGGCAGACGCTACAGTGGGGGATGCTCTCAATCTCCTCAGAATCGAATGGATCCCATGCCCACTCGGATCACAGCCTGCTTTCAGGCGCTGCGCAGCCGTGGTGAAAAAGCCCTCATCCCCTACCTCACCGCTGGGGATCCCAACTTGGAAACCACCTTTGAGGCTTTGCAGGTTCTGGATCAGAGCGGCGCCGATCTTATCGAGCTGGGGGTACCCTACTCGGATCCCTTGGCGGATGGGCCGGTGATCCAAGCAGCAGCCACCCGCGCCCTCAGTCGGGGAGTCACTTTGGGCGCCATTCTACAAGGCTTGCGCTGTCTCTCGCTGCAGGCCCCCCTGATCCTGTTCACCTACTACAACCCCATCCACCAGCTCGGCATCCCCAACTTTCTGCATCAACTGCGGCAGGCCGGCTGTGCCGGCTTGGTCGTCCCCGATCTGCCTCTGGAAGAGGCGGGATCCCTGCGACAAGCAGCCCAGGCCGAAGAGATCGACCTCATCCTGCTGGTGGCCCCCACCAGCCCCCCGGAGCGCATGCGCCGCATTGCCTAGCAGTCCAGTGGCTTTGTCTACTTGGTCAGCACCACCGGCGTTACCGGCGAACGGGCCACCCTGGAAAAGCGGATCCCGGCTTTGCTGCAGCAACTGCGCCAACAAACCCCCCTGCCGATTGGGGTGGGCTTCGGCATCTCCACTCCCGACCAGGCCCGCCAGATCGCTCTCTGGGGAGCAGATGCGGCGATTGTGGGCAGCGCATTTGTGCAACGGCTGGCCAAAGCCCCCACGCCTGAAGAAGGACTGCAACAAATAGCTCACTTTTGTCGAGCCCTCAAAGCGGCCCTGCAAGAGGTGACCACTCCAGAGTGTTACAGCCTGTTAAGGACTCAAGGGGTACAATAGCAGCACTTAGCAAACCAACTTCGGAAGGAGGATGGATTGATCAGTAGTAAAGAAGTCTTCA
>NZ_JBSSDI010000052.1:0-10656 GCF_054060575.1 Thermostichus sp. MS-CIW-15
TGGAGGATCCTGGTTTACCAGTCCGTTGAAGCAGCAACTCCGGGAAGTGATTCTCGGAAGCTCCCGTCTACAGCCCGTCAGGGCTTAGCGGGAGAAGATGTCACTTCACCAGCCCTTCCCCACCGGGGTGTTGGTTGGGGTAGTCCCCCGCCGGGAACTTTTCGCCAGGGTGATAGGGTGTGGCCCAGAGGTGGTGGGCCAAATACCCCGCCCGTCGATACAGCCAGGAGTCGGGGTGGGCCAGGAGCTGGACATTTTCTCCTGGGATCAACTTGTAGGCCACCGGCTGCCCCAGGCGATTGTGGCGGTTGGGGTTGACAATCTTCCAGTAGCGCCCCCGCAAGGGATCCACCGTTTGCTTAGCTTCCTGCTCGGTTTTGAGCAGGGTGGAGCGGGCGCGGAAGGCGTTTCCGTAGGGGTTATCCGGCCCCGGCGGCAGCGGCTCGGCATGCACTTCGTAGAGGGAGTTGCCCGGCCCATCCACCGCCATATCGAGGCGGACAGTGAAAAAGTGCTGGTGGTTGAGGCCAGACAATTGGGGTGCCACCAAGACGCCAAACTCCGGCTCCTCCCCCGGCAGGGTGGCGCAGGTGTTGATAATGCCGGTGAGCTTGGCCTCGAACTCCAGGGTGCCATCCTGGTAAAAGTACCAGAAAAAGCCGTAGTCGTAGTTGCCGATGGTGGTAAAGAAAGAGAGCACCAGCCGCCGCGAGCGCCGCACCTGGGCTCGCTCCGTGCGCCAGTCGGTGTGCTTCCAGAGCACGCCGAAGTCTTCTTCGTGCATGCAGATGGCGTTTTTGAGGAGCATGGGCTCGCCGCTGTTGCTGGGCAGCCAGGCATCGAAGTAGTAGATCTCCCCCAGGCAGTCGCAGCCCAGGCGCAGGGAATTGGCCTGCATGCCAATGCCGTATTCCCCCACATCAAAGGCATTTTTGCGACAGTGGGGATCTCGCGGATCCCCGTAGGGCACCACCATCTCGGCTACCGAGGCGCGGTAGAGAATGGGGCGAAGGCGGCCTTGATCCTCGTAGCTCACCTGGTGGAGGACGAGCCCCTCTCGCGGGTTAAAGCTGATGCGCAGATCCCACTTCTGCCAGCGGATGTGGTGGCCGTCCACCTGGAAGCTCACCCCTTGGGGCTGAGTGATTTCTAGTGGCTTCAAGTCTTGGCGAAAATCTTTGAAAAACAGCTCGTCGAAGTTACCGGACTCCGGCGGCAAGGGCCACAGACCCCGATCCTCCACCTTGACAACTTGCATGCGGTTGAGGTCAATCCAGGGGTAGAGCCCCTCGATGGGGCGGGCATAGCCGTTGTCGCAAGGGGAAGTACGTAGGAAACAAAAGCCTCGCACCAGCCGCCGCCCTTCTTCTTCCGGGATCCCAAAGTAGCCCACCGTCCAGTAGTCCACCATCACCAAATCCACATCGGCAATGCCTCGGCGCTGCAAAGCCGCTAAAAACTGGGGATCCTCCTTGAGCAGGCGGTCGCAGGCGTACACCTCATCATCCAACAGGGGGGGCTGCACGCCCGGAATGAGCTGCCAAGAGCGCACCTGCTGTGTTGACAGAGAGACCACGGCTTCGTAGGTGTTGCCACTGGCCGGATCCAACAGCACCACGAAAGCCTGCCGATCCCACGGCTGCCCCGGCTGCCAAGTTTCCATCCAAGGCCGATCCGGCTCGTGTAGCTGGATGGTTACAAAGCGCCACTGAGAACTGAGGGGCCGTTGCCGGCGCAGGATCTGCACCACCTGCCGCATTTCCTCGGCGCTAAGGGGATCCAAGGGGTGGCCTTGGGGCAACGAAGGTTCGCTCGACTGATGCTGTCGATGCAAACTGGGAGAAACTTCACAAACCACAGCAATAACCTTGAATTCTTCGGTTGGAAAATGATTGAGTTGAGCTAGGAAAAAATAGGGAGAAGTCTGCTGAGAAAGGTCAAAGGGATCCCTTCGCTCGCCATGCCGCGGGCCAGCCCATCAACCCAACTCAGAAAATCCAGAAAACCTAACAGCAGGCTAAACAGACTATCCTGTTGCCATCGCCAACATCGGGCAACTTTGCAAGAGATACCCGGGGAAAGGAAAACTTAAGCCAAAGCCCAAGGAAGTGAAGACAACCTCGGCCCTGCTAATTGTCCAGATCTAGCAATCTTCTGTTTCCCCGTCCGCTAACCAAATGAAGAGGGCAACGGCACCTTGAGAAGCCGCGCCAGGGCGAACAGGAAACCGTCAACCCATCGGGAAAATCTGAATACAGGTCTTACTACAGATAAACCCAAACTCGAGAGCAGGAGAAGTTTTCTGTGATTAAACGTCAGGCTTAACGTTGCACAGGAAAGCATAAAAAAGAAGAAACGCTTCACGCAGGCTAAGGGCAAGCTCACACCGAGAAGGCACAACCCAACGTCGACCTCTCCCGAAAACGCAAAAATGTCTCGAAACCTGCCCCGACCCTACCTGCCAGGGGGATCCCACCACTTGGGATCCGAAATGCAACTGACGATACTATAGCAGAGGCACCCCCCTTTCCCACAAGCCCGGCCCAAAGCCTCCCGGTCGCATCAGCAGGGTGTGACCCTAGGCCTTCTCCCCGTGAAGTTGAAGTCCAGCTCCAGCTCAAGTTGAAGGTTTGGTGTCGGAGAACACATATCTAAGAGTTACCCTGAAGCCATGCTTAAGGTTAGGAATTTCTAACAGTTCGAATAGTAGGATCCCTCACGTCTCCTGAAAATCGTCCACAATGAGGCAGGGCTCATAGAATCTGGTGAGGGAGATGGCTTCAACTCGATACCGCCTGGTGCCAGTGCGGCCAGGAGACGGCAGCTTTTATCCAGAGCATCTCTATTTGGCCTTAGAAGCCACCCAACTGGGCTATTGGCAACTGGATTTGCGCACCTGGAAGTTGAGTGCCTCTCCCCAATGCAAGGCCAAATACGGGCTGGATCCCGGCCAAGATTTCACCCTGGAAGTGTTTTTGCAGCACGTTCACCCGGAAGATCGCCAAAGGGTGAGAGAAGCTTTTCAGACGCTTGGGCCCAAGGCAGTAGAGGGAGATCCCAACTTTTCGGTGGAATATCGGGTTTACCAGGCCGACGGCCAGATGCGCTGGCAGCTTTCCCAGGGGATTGTGCTCTTGGGGCCGAAAGGGGATCCCGGCGAGATTGTCGGCGTTACCCTGGACATCAGCGAGCGCAAGCAATTAGAGATCACCTTGGCCGAGCGAGAGCGCCACTATCGCCAGCTCCTGGAAGCCCTGCCCGACATGCTGCTTCGTCTGGATCGCCAGGGCCGCTGTCTGGAGTTCAAGCCGCCCAGCCATTTTTCTGTCCCCCATCCCCCTGCCTACTATTTGGGCAAAACCCTTGAAGAGCTGTTTCCTGAGGTCGCCTGCGCCGGTGCGGCAGAGCCCACAGCCCAAGCCATTCGCGAGCATCTGGAGCTGGCCTTGGCAACCCGGCAAGCTCAAGAGATCGAATACCCCTGCCCAGAGGGATCCCCTCAGCCCCAATATCGGCAGGCTCGCATCGTCCCCTATGAGGAAGATCAAGTCCTGATGATCATTAGAAACATCACCCCTCGTAAGCAAGCCGAGCTGAAGCTGCAGCGGCAATTGCAGCGAGAAAGGCTGTTCAGCCAGCTCATTCAGGCCATCAACGCCTCGCTCGACTTGCCCACCCTGTTTGATGTGGCAGTCCGGGAAGTGAGGGCAGTGTTACAGGCAGCACGGGTTACCCTTTACCAGTACCTGCCGGCTGAGGCTGTATGGTTAGGTGTTGCCAGCTACGTCCAATCGCCTGATCTGCCCACTGCCCTTCACCTGCACATCCCGGATAGTCCAGACATTGTGGCCATCCAATACTTGAAGCAGCTGCAAGTTTTTCATGCGCCGGATCCCGAGCAAGTTTTGGATCCCTTTGCTATCCATGAAAAGCGAGAATACCACCTGGGCCCTTGGTTGGTGATCCCAGTGGCTTGCCAGGGAAAAGTGTGGGGTGCCCTGTCCCTGCGGCGCCTGACCTCAGATCCGGATTGGCAAACCGACGAGATCGAGCTGGCCAAGGCCATCGGGGAGCACCTGGCAGTGGCCATTCAGCAGGCAGAGCTTTATCAAAAGCTGCAACAGACCAACGCAGAGCTCGAACAAGCTTACAACGACGAAGCGCTACTCCAGCTCATCACCGAAGAAATTCGCTCCACTTTGGATGAACAAAAAATCTTGGAAACGGTAGCCCGAGAACTGGCCCTGAGCTTGAACCTATCCAATTGCACCATTGCCCTGTATGACCCAGAGCGGCAGGTCAGCGTTTTGGCGGTGGACTATTTGGCCGGAGAAGGGATCCGGCGCTTCCCCCTGGAGGTTTCGTTTGCGGATTTCGCCCATGTGCTTCGTCAGCTCCAGCGCGGACAGCTTTGCCAATTGAGCAACTTCCATCACCCCTGCTGGCCCAACCACGACCGCTACACCCTGATCATCGCTCCCATTTGCGACAAAAGGGATCTGACAGCTCAACACGAGGAACTGCTTGTTTTGGGGAATATTTGTGGATCCCGTCCACCGGGGCAGATATTTACCGAGCGGGAACAACGGCTTATCCAACGGGTAGCCGGCCAATGTGCCATCGCCATTCGCCAAGCACGTCTTTATCAAACGATCCAGCGTCAGGTGCAACAGTTGCAGGAGCTCAACCAACTCAAAGATGAGTTTCTGCACATGGTCTCCCACGAAATGCGCACACCTCTCACCAACATGAAGCTGGCTATTGGGTTTCTATCTAAAGCCAACCTAACTGAGCGGGAAAGGCGCTACTTTCAAATTTTGGAGATGGAGACCAACCGCGAGCTGGAGTTGATCAACGACCTGTTGGAATTGCAAGCCCTCGAGTCCGGAAACAAAGCCCTCAGACTTACCTGTTTATCTCCCCAGGAATGGATCCCCAATCTTTGCGAGCCCTTCCGGCTGCGGGCTGCGCAGCAAGGCCAACAGTTTCAGGTGGAATGGGATCCCGACCTTTTGCCCCTCTGCACGGATGAGAGCCTGTTGTCGCGGGTGGTGGGCGAACTTTTGAACAACGCCTGCAAGTACACGCCGGCTGGGGAAAGCATCTGTTTGCGCTTTAGCCAGAGCCATCAACAGGGCCGTCCCGGCTGGCTGATCGAGGTGGGCAATACAGGGGTGGAAATTCCTCCAGAGGCGCTGCCCCGCTTGTTTGAGAAGTTTTACCGTATCCCGCAGTTGGATCGCCGCAAGGCCGGGGGAACGGGCCTGGGCCTGGCGTTGGCCAAAAAGGCTATGGAGATCTTGGAGGGATCCCTGACGGTGGCAAGTCACTCTGGCCAAGTCATCTTTCGAGTGTGGTGCCCCTCTCAAAGTCGAACGCCACAAGCCGGGATCCCAGGCGAATCCACCTAGCGCCTTGCGCAGGACTCGAACCTGCAACCATCGACTTAGAAGGTCGGTGCTCTATCCATTGAGCTAGCAAGGCAAGCTGCAGAGCCATTATATCCTTGGAGGAGTTTCCTCTCTGAGGTCGGCTACGCGGCTTAACCCGCTCTCTTAATGCCCCCCAAGGAGCTTCGTTTGGGGATCCCAGTCGCTAAAGTTATCATGACAAGGTCTTGGTTTGGAGAACCGGGATCTCGATGTCATCGCCTCGCGATCCTAGCTCAGTCGAGGAAAAGAAGGCTGCTCGCGGCTGGGGGTCGGAAAACCCTCCCGGCCTGGAATCTCTCTCTCCGCCAGCCAGGCGCCTGTTGCGCCTCTACCATGGCGGCAGCTTCCTCTTTCTGGGCCTGTTGTGGCTGCTGGTCGGGATCCCCAGCCTTTGGGCGCTGCGGGCAGATATTGTTCGCCTGTGGAACCATTTCACCTGGACAGGCCTGCGCTATGCCCTATTTTACCGGCCCGGCTGGCCCACCTTTGGTTTGCTGCTTTGCGTCAGCTTCACGCTGGGGATCTTGATCGCCCAAAGCCGCTACGAGCTGTTTGGGCTCTATCCTATTGAGCGCTTGATGCTGGAGCGCCAGTCCCGCTGGATTTTGTCTTTGCCCGCCTGGCATCCGCTGCGGCGCTGGCTGGCGCGCACTTAAATGCGCGGAATTTCCCACCGTATAGACGGTGGGAAGGGATAGAGCATAATGAGTTTTCGTCTGTAAACTACCCGGCTCCGACCGCCCCCCCTTCCCCCCCAACCCCCCGTATACGGGGGGCAGGGGGGCGGGGGGATAGGGGGGGTTCCTGCGGTTTCTAGCTGAAAATCTGGAGGTGTTCCGTCCAGGGATCCTCATCCTTGGCCGGGAGGGCAATACGGCAGAGCTAGTGTTCGATGGTCGGGATCGCCGCTTCCCTGGCGGGGTTGCTGGCCGAGGTTCTCCGCGAGCAGCAGGTGCTTTAGGCGTTCGCTCGGCCCGGATCCCTTCAGCGCCGTCTGGAGCAGTGACGTAGCAACCAACTGGCAGCGGCCCGATCGCCTTCATCCCAGGCCAGTCGCTCCACGGCCACCATCACCATCGAGGTAATCACAGCCTCGCTCAGGTGGCGGGAACGCAAGCGCTGCACGGCTGAGGTGGCGGCCTCTAGGTCGCGTCTGCGGATTGCACGCAGCAGCTCATCGGACATAGACAAGGCCAACTCGCCCCACTACCTTTCTACCGCAGGAGCCAGAACCTCCCCTTCTCCTTCACCTTCTTGTCAGATAACGCAAAAGTTTGTCTGGCTTCCCCAAAATCTCTTAAAGAACATCGGCGAAATTGTTGGAGAAATCGTTACACTTTCTTCGTCTCTGGCGTACACTACCCGGCTCCGACCGCCCCCCTTCCCCCCCAACCCCCCGTATACGGGGGGCAGGGGGGCGGGGGGATCTAGGGAGGTACAGGGCGGGGCTCCTGCGCTTTCTAGCTGATCATCTGCCATAATTACAAGAGCGGGATGTAGCGCAGCTTGGTAGCGCATCTGCTTTGGGAGCAGAGGGCCGCAGGTTCAAATCCTGTCATCCCGATGGGGCCGGTAGGGGAAGCGCTAGGGGTCTCCGGGCGCTCGGCCAAACTGGTGGCAGGAACCTCAGCAGGCCAGATCCCATCCCAGGCAAGCTTGCATCACCTGGCCCAAGAGGTATAGGGATCCACAGATAACCGCGGGCGGCTCGTCGAGGTCAGCCGGCTGCTGCAGTTGGGCTTGTAAAGCGGCAAGATCCGGCAGCGCCTGGACAGAGCGAAGATGGGGCTGCAAGATCTGGGCCAGGTGGGCCAGTTCTTGCGGATGGGTTCCGGCGTGGCCGAAGAGGGGCAGGGCGAAGAAGCGATCCCCCGGCCGCAGCAGGGTGGCGAGCATGCCCTTGACGTCTTTGGTGGTGAGAATGCCCATATACCAGGTGAGGGGGCCGGGCTGGTGCTCATCTAGGTAGCGGCGCAGCGCCTGGGCGGCGGGCAAGTTGTGGGCCCCATCCAGCAGCAGCTGGCGGGAGCCAATTTGCACCCACTGTAGGCGACCCGGCCAACGGGTGAGGGCAAATCCTTTCTCGACAGCGACATCTGGGATCCGCCAACCCTGTTCCTGCAGGGTCTCCACAACGGCCAGAGCTACCGCCCCATTGATCAGTTGCACCTCACCGGCAAGAGGCAGGGTAAGCACCTGATCCCGCCAGCAGACAGTCTGAGGACCGGCCCAGTGCAGGGGCTCCACCACCCGCAGGGGGCTGCCCGTCTGCTCGGCTCTAGCCCGGATCACGGCCATCACCTCAGGGGGTTGGGGCGCGCACACAGTCGGGATCCCCGGCTTGAGAATGCCGGCTTTTTCAAAGGCAATTTGCGCCAGGCTGTTGCCCAGACGCTGCCAATGATCCCAGCCGATGGAGGTAATGGCGGTCACTACCGGCTCGATGCCGGCGTTGGTGGCATCCAGCCGCCCCCCCAGCCCCACTTCCATCACGGCAATGTCCACCTTCTGCTGCCGAAAGTACAGCCAGGCAGCGGCGGTAATGGCCTCGAACTGGGTGGGGGAAGCCTCGCCTGGAGCGTAGGTCTGCAGGCAATCTCGCACTTGGGCCAACACCCGGCTCCAGTCGCCTGGCGAAATGTACTCGCCGCTCAGCCAGATCCGCTCCCGCCAATTGACCAGGTGGGGAGAGGTGTAGCGACCGACGCGATAGCCCGCCGCCCACAGCGCGTGGCTGACCCAGGCGCAGACGGATCCCTTGCCGTTGGTGCCGGCCACGTGGATGGCTGGGATCCCGGCTTGGGGCTGGCCCAGGCGCTGCAGCAAAACCTGCATGCGATCCAGGCTGAGGTCGACGCCAAAGTGGCCTAGCGACTCCAGAAACCCCGGCCAATCCCAGGTTGAGATCCCACCCGTCGGCGGCAAGTGATTCGGACTCAAGCGTTCACCTCAACTCAAGATATCCCCACCAACCCCAGCAAAGAGATTGCCCTCCCCTCTGCTCAGGCCGGTTGCGCACTTCCCCAGTGGCGGCAGAAGCCGTCAAAGGTTCACCACAAAAGCATCGCGAATACCCGGCTGCTTCAACACCTCTTCGATGATCCCATCTGGCAGAGGATCGTCGAGGCTGAGCACCATCACCGCATCGCCGCGGATGATCTTGCGCCCCACCTGCATGCTGGCGATATTGACGTTGTAGGCCCCCAGCAGGGTGCCGATGCGGCCGATGATCCCCGGCATATCCCGGTGCAGGGTCATCAGCATGTTGGCGGAGGGGGGCACATTCACCGGGAACTCGTCGATCTGGGTGATGCGCACCTCCCGCTCCCCGATCAGCGCCCCCGAAACAGAACGCACCCCGTTGGGGCCGTGGGCAATCAACGTCAGGGATCCGGAGTAATCCTTCAAAGAGGGATCTCGCGTCTCCACCACGCGAATGCCTCGTTCCTTGGCCTCGATGGAAGCATTGACGTAGTTGACGCGCTCCCGCAGAGCCAGCGTCAAAAGCCCCTTGAGCGCGGCGATGACGATCGGCTGGCCATCTTTTTCCGCAAGGGATCCCTGGAGGCGGATCTCCAACTGGCTCACCCGATCCCCCGCCAACTGGCCCACTAAGTTGCCCAAAGTTTCCGCCAAGTCCAGGTAGGGCTTGAGGCTTTGCAGCACCTCCGCCTGCAGGCCAGGGATGTTCACGGCAGAACGGGCAGGCAGCCCCAACAACACATCGCGGATCTGCTCGGCTACGTCGATGGCTACGTTGACCTGCGCCTCCTCGGTAGAGGCCCCCAGGTGAGGTGTCAGCAGGATCTCCTTGCCCAAGGAAAGGAGAGGTGAGTCTTTGCTGAGGGGCTCGTCGGCAAAGACGTCCAGGGCCGCCCCCGCAATTTGGCCGGACTTGAGAGCTTCATAAAGGGCTTGCTCGTCCACCAAGCCGCCGCGGGCACAGTTGATCAGGCGGGCGGTCGGCTTCATCATGCGGAAGGTCTCAGCGTTGAACAGGTTAGTGGTCTCAGGGGTCTTGGGGACATGCAGGGTGATGTAGTCTGACTCCTGCACCAAGGTTTTGAAATCCACTAGGCGCACCCCCAGTTGCTCCGCCCGCTCCATCGAAAGGTAGGGATCGTAGGCCAAAAGCCGCATCCCCATCGCCTTGGCAATCTGGGCCACATGGGATCCAATGCGACCCAATCCCACAATCCCCAGCGTTTTTTTGTAGACTTCTACCCCGACAAACTCCTGCCGCTTCCATTGGCCCGCTTTCAGAGAGGCATTGGCATCGGCGATGTGGCGGGAGAGGGCCATCATCAGAGCGATGGCGTGCTCGGCGGCAGCAATCGTATTGCCCTCAGGGGAGTTGACCACTAGGATCCCAGCTTTGGTGGCGGCAGCCACGTCGATGTTGTCCACGCCCACCCCCGCCCGACCGATGATTTTCAAGTTCGTCCCCGCCTCGATCACCTCGCGGGTGACCCGCGTGCCGGAGCGCACCATGATGGCGTCGTAGTTGGGAATGACCGCGATCAACTGCTCCGGCGTAAGGTCGGTTTGCACATCCACCTGGGCCACTTGGGAGAGGATGTCGATCCCCGCCTGATCGATGGGATCCGTGACGATAACTCTGGGCATAAGCGACGATAGCCTAATCGGATGTAGGGCAACAGAAGCAGAAGAGCCAATACTGCAAGCTAGGCTGGATCCCAGCCACCCTGTTGACCCAACCTCAGCCGGCACCCTTTAATCTACCGCGAAAGTCCGCCGGCACGCGCAAGACCCGCAACTCCCAAAGAGCAAAAGTCCCAGTCTCCTGAGCTCCGGCGGAGATGGGGCGCTCACGGGCGGGATCCCACAAGAGCCAGGTACTTGCCGTCAATTAAAAAGATGCCATTGGCAAACTGCACACTGTAGGTGCCCAACAGCCGCCGCTGCAAGATCACCCCTTGTTCGTGCAGCCGAATCAAATGGGCGGGGCGCAACATCGGCATCGGGTCAGCCGTTTTCAAGTAAGGAGGCATCTCTACCACCTCAACCCTCGCCCCCACCGGCAGCAAATCTTGAGCTTCAGACATGACCCCACAAGCATCGACGCTACACAACAAAAGGATAGCTTGGTAGCCCCGCACTTGAGTGCAGGGCGGAAAAGCCCGCTAGCCACTTTAGTCGCTTACCCATGATGGGGGTCGTTGATATAGTTTCATAGCTCAAACAACCTCTTCCTGACTTCTCC
>NZ_JBSSDI010000053.1:0-10599 GCF_054060575.1 Thermostichus sp. MS-CIW-15
GTCAGCGTCGCGTAGTGACAACGGAAACGGACAGAATGCTATCGCTTCACCGCTGAGCAGTAATGCTCAGCAGTGTTCAGCGTAAATGTATCAGGGACAACTCAGCCGGATCCCAAGCGCTTGGCCACCTGGGAAGGAAGCTGGGCCAGCGGGATCCCCTCTAGGATCTCTGCCGCAAAGGCGTAGGTGAGGAGTTGCCTGGCCTGGGCTTGGGGAATGCCGCGGCTTTGCAGATAGAAGATCTCTTCCGCCTCCAGTTGGCTGACGGTGGCTCCGTGGGCGCATTTGACGTTGTCGGCAAAGATCTCCAGTTGGGGCCGGGTATCCACCCGCGCCTTGGGGCTCAACAGCAGGTTGCGGTTGGTCTGGGCGGCGTCTGTCAGTTGGGCTGCTTGGCTCACCAGGATCCGCCCGCTGAAGACCGCGCGGGCCGCCTCGTCCACGATGCACTTGTGCAGTTGGCGGCTGCTGCCGTGGGGCGCTTGATGGAGCAAGCGGGAGTGGGTGTCGCTGTGCTGGGATCCCTTCACCAGGGTCAGCCCCTGCAGCTGGGTGTGGGCCTGGGGCTCCACCTGGACAAGCTCCAGGTTGTGGCGGGAAAACTGGGATCCCCACTGGATGGCCTGCAGCCGGTAGTGGCTGTCGCGGCCCTGGCGCACAGCAGTCTGGTTGATGTGAAAAGCCTGGGATCCCTGCCGCTGCAGGATCACATGGTGTAGACGGGATCCTTCGGCCAGGGCGATCTCGGTAACAGCGTTGCCGAAGGGGATCCCTGCCCCCCACGAGACGTGGTCTTCGATGAGGGTGAGGGAGCTGTGGGCCTGCAAAGCCACCAGACAGCGGGGCTGGGCCAGAACCGCCTCTCCTTCAGAGGCCACCGTCACCCAGAGCAGGTGCAAGGGCGGCAAAACTTCCTGCTGGGGTGGCAGCTCGATTTGGATCCCGTCGGCCAGATGGGCGGTGTTGAGGGCGCTGAAGACATCGACCTTGGCGATGGTTTGCAACAATCCAGGGGCAGACTGGCTCAGAGGAGCTATTCGCAGGGCCGACGGCAGGCCGCTCAAGTCAGAAAGCTGGGGGGCAAAGTAGCCGTTGACGAACACCGCATAGCTGTGACGGCTCTCCGGCCACAGCCAGGGCTCCAGGGTGGCCCGCTCCAGACCCAGATCCCCAGGGCCGGCCAGGCGAAAGGCATGGGCCACTAGCGGCGAGAGGTCGCTGTATTTCCAGTCTTCCTCGCGGGGGGTGGGGATCCCCAGCTCCGCCAGTTGGGCGCGGGCCTGCTGCCTCAGGGTGGTATGGGGATCTTCTACCTCCGGGATTTGGCGGAGGAGGTGCTCCAGAAAGGAGTGGCCAAAGCGCTCAGCCCTCTCGGAGGGGTTGCTCATCGCGCCTCCTCCTTGAGCCAGTCGTAGCCCCGCTCTTCCAGCTCCAGCGCCAAGGTCTTATCGCCGCTGAGGACGATGCGCCCGCCTTCCATCACATGCACATAGTCGGGGGTCACATACTCCAGCAGGCGCTGGTAGTGGGTAATGAGGAGCATGGCCTTCTCAGGGCCGGCCAGTTGGTTGATGCCCTGGGCAACGACGCGCAGGGCGTCGATGTCCAGGCCGGAGTCCGTCTCGTCCAAAATGGCCAGCGTCGGCTCCAGCACAGCCATCTGCAGGATCTCGTTGCGCTTTTTCTCGCCGCCGGAAAACCCTTCGTTGACGGAGCGCTCCAAAAAAGCGGGATCCATCTTGACAATGCTCAGCTTTTCCCGCACGAAGTCGTCAAACTCGAGGGGATCCATTTCCGGCTGATCCCGGTATTTCTGCCGGGCGTTGTAGGCAGCCCGCAGAAAATCCAAGTTGCTCACCCCCGCAATCTCAATGGGGTACTGAAAGGCCAAGAAGATCCCGGCCCAGGCCCGCTCCTCCGGCTCCATGGCCAAGAGATCCTTGCCCAAATAGAGGATCTCGCCCCCTGTTACCCGGTAGTCGGGGTGACCGGCCAAGATCTTGGAGAAGGTGCTTTTCCCAGAGCCATTTGGCCCCATGATGGCGTGGATCTCGCCGGCCCGAACTTCCAGGTTTACCCCCTTGAGGATAGGGGTGCCGTCGATCTCAGCGGTGAGATCGCGGACAGATAAAATGACAGGGCTGTTTTCCCGGATCATCTCAGCGGTTGCTCTTGAATGAACTCCAGACGAGCGTTCACCCTGGGATCGCGCAGCTAGCTAAAGTAAGCCGACAATGGCCAATTCAGCTGGCTGGGGATCTAGCCAACGGATCCCTCTAGCTTCAAGCTCAGCAAGCGATCGGCCTCGACGGCAAACTCCATGGGCAGTTGGTTAAACACCTCCCGGCAGAAGCCGCTGATGATCATAGACACAGCATCCTCTGCAGAGATGCCGCGCGACTGGAAGTAAAACAACTGCTCTTCTCCAATCTTAGAGGTTGAGGCTTCGTGCTCCACTTTGGCGGTGTTGTTTTGCACCTCAATATAGGGGAAGGTGTTGGCGCTGCACTGATCCCCAATCAACATGGAATCGCACTGGGAAAAGTTGCGGGCACCTTCCGCTTTCGGCCCGATTTTGACCAGGCCGCGGTAGCTGTTTTTGGAGTGCCCAGCCGAGATCCCTTTGGAGATAATTTTGCTGCGGGTGTTGCGGCCCACGTGAATCATCTTGGTGCCGGTATCGGCCTGCTGGTAGTTGTTGGTGAGGGCAACCGAGTAAAATTCGCCCACCGAGTTTTCCCCCACCAGCACACAGCTGGGGTACTTCCAGGTGATGGCGGAGCCGGTCTCCACTTGCGTCCAAGAGATTTTGGAGTTGGCCCCCTGACACAGGCCGCGCTTGGTTACAAAGTTATAAATGCCCCCTTTGCCGTTTTCGTCGCCGGCATACCAGTTCTGCACCGTGGAGTATTTAATTTCGGCATTGTCTAGGGCAATTAACTCCACCACCGCCGCATGCAGTTGGTTGGTGTCGAACATGGGGGCAGTACACCCTTCCAAGTAGCTGACGTAGGATCCCTCGTCGGCAATGATCAGGGTGCGCTCAAACTGGCCCGATTCGCCGTTGTTGATGCGGAAATAGGTGGAAAGCTCCATGGGACAGCGCACCCCTTTGGGCACATAGACAAAGGATCCATCACTGAACACTGCCGAGTTCAGCGCCGCGTAGTAGTTATCAGCAATGGGAACCACACTGCCCAGGTACTTGCGCACCAGCTCAGGGTACTCCCGCAGCGCCTCCGACATGGAGCAGAAGATGATCCCTTCCTTGGCCAGCTTCTCCCGGAAGGTGGTGGCCACCGAGACGCTGTCGAAGATGGCATCCACCGCCACATTGGCCAGCCGCTTCTGTTCAGACAAGGGGATCCCCAGTTTCTCGAAGGTCTCCAACAGCACCGGATCCACTTCGTCCAGGCTCTTTTTCTTGGGCTGCACCTTGGGGGCCGAGTAGTAGACAATGTTTTGGTAGTCAATGGGCGGGTAGCTGACGTTGGGCCAGGTGGGCTCGCTCATCTTCAGCCACTGGCGGTAGGCCCGCAGCCGGAACTCTAGCATAAAGTCCGGCTCCCCCTTCTTGGCCCAAATTTGCCGGATGATGTCCTCGTTTAGGCCTTTGCCGATGGACTCAGAAGGGATGTCGGTAACAAAGCCGTACTTGTAGGGCTGGCTAATGAGGGTGCGGACGCTCGTAGACATGGATGGCTCTTGGTTAGGGACAGGGTCAAGACAGACGGCCAACTAAAACAACACGGTTGTTGCTTAACTAACCCTCAGGTTACTGTAGCAATGATCCCGTTGTCAAAGTAGCTGTGCTGGCAGCGGCAGCCGAGTGAACCCAGTCTAACCAGGAGGGCGAGGGTGGAGAGCGCGCACAAGATCACCGGGCGGTTCACGCAGCCCCTTTCCAGCAAGCAGGCCATCCTAGTCTATTTGCGCAAGGCGGGGCAGGCCACCGCCCAGACTCTGGCAGAGCACTTGGGCATTTCTCCCCAAGCCATTCGCCGCCACCTCAAGGATCTAGAGGCGGAGGGGCTGATCCACCACGTCGCTCAAGCCAGTGGCCTGGGCCGCCCCCAGCACTTCTATCAGCTTAGCCCCCAAGGGGAAGCGCAATTCCCCACAAGCTACGACGAGTTTGCCCTGGGCCTGCTCAATACGCTGGCCGAAACCCTGGGATCCGAACAGATGGGATCCCTGCTCCAGCAGCAGTGGCAGCGCAAAGCCCAAGAGTACCAAGCCCAGATGGGATGCGGATCCCTGGCCAAGCGGCTGGAGCGCTTGGTGCAGTTGCGCCAGGCAGAAGGCTACATGGCGGAGTACTACCCCTACCCCAACCACCTGGCTGCGGCCAGGGCAACAGAAGGCGCTGAGCAGTATGCCGAGCAATACGTATTGGTGGAGCACCACTGCGCCATCGCCCAAATTGCCCAGCGTTTTCCCAGCGTCTGCGGCCACGAGCTGGAGATGTTTGCCGCCGCCCTGCCCGACTGCCGGGTAGAGCGCCTCACCTGGCAGGTGAACGGAGAACACCAGTGCGGCTACTGGATTGCCAGGATGGGATCCCCTCCTAGACCCAGCCACGAGTAGCAGTAGGTGGCGGCTTCGGAAGACAGGCAAGAGCAGCTATAGCTCTGGCCGTGCAAGGGCCATGGGTCAGTTGGCTCAAGTCCGCCTTTGAGCAGTATTTCCTAGCCAAGATGCGCTGGGGGTGGGCGGTGCCTTGGTTTGAGCGCCTCAGTTTGCAGGGGGTGGGGCTCTCATAGAGCCCATCTCCAAGCCATTGGGAGATTTGGTCTTTCCTTAGCCTCTTTCTCTCGTCACTCTCAAGTTACGCCTTGGACACTTGCACTATGGAAACTCAAGTCGGCAGGTTGCACCAACAAAGGTTTTCCGGCTGGAGCTGGGGCCACCTGGGCTGGGCGCTGCTGTTCCTCTCGCTAGGGGGGCTGGGCGGCTGGCTGCTGGGATCCCAAAGCCGGCCCGGTCCAGGGGTAGCCGCTTCGGAGCTTCCCGTCAGCGAGACGGAGTCCTTGGAAACTGCCAAGGCCGCCCCGTTGGCCACGATGGAGGTCAAGCCTCGGGAAATCGGCCAAGAGCGGATTCTGGTGGGCAGCCTAGAGGCTGTGGAGCGCACCTCCCTCAGCAGCCGCATTGTGGGCCGAGTTCTGGAGCTGCCGGTTCAGGAGGGGCAGCAGGTGGCGGCCGGATCCCTGATTGCCCGTCTGGATGTCAGCGATGTGCAGGCCGCCCAGCAACAGGCCCAGGCCCAGCGGCAACAGGCTGAGGCGCAACTGCAGCAGGCCCAAGCAGGCCTTCTGGCCGCCCAGGCAGGGGTGAGGGGAGCGGAAGAAGCCTTGCGCCAGGTGCAAGCCCAGAAGCAGCAGGCGGAAGCGGAGCTGCAGGAGGCCCGTTTGCACCAAGAACGCATGCAGAAGCTGCACGCCGAAGGGGCCGTGGCCCAAGCCCAGGTGGATCAGGCCAATACGCGGGTAGCCGTGCTCTTGGGCCGGCTGGCCCAGCTCGAGGCCGGGATCCAGCAGGCCGAACAGGGATTGACCCAAGCGCGGGCCCAGCTTGCCCAGGCCAAAGGCCGGATCCCTGAGGTGCAGGCGGCCATGGCCCAGGCGCAGGCGGGGGTGGCACAAGCCCAAGCCAACCTGGCCTACGGAACCCTGGTTGCCCCCTTTGCCGGCGTCGTCACCCGCAAGTATGTGGAGGTAGGGGCTTTGGCGGGGCCGGGCCAGCCGATAGTGGAGCTAGAAAGCAGCGAGCGGCTGCGGTTTTCCGTGGCTGTGCCCGAATCGCTGGCCGGCCAGATCCGGGTGGGACAAGGGGTGCCCATCAGCATCGACAGCCTCAACCAAACCGTGGAGGGAGCCATTCGCCAAATCATCCCCAGCGCCGATCCCAGCTCGAGAACCGTGGAAGTCAAGGCGGAGATCCCTCCGCTCCCCGGAGCCATGCCGGGCATGCTGGGCCGTCTGAAGTTGGCAGGAGAAACCCGCCAAGCCCTGCTGCTGCCCCAGACAAGCCTGGTAGAACAGTTCGGCCTGACGGGCGTGTATCGGCTGGCGGACGGCAAGCCGCTGTTTACGCCGGTGGCGGTGGGATCCCGCTATGGGGATCTGGTGGAGATCCACGCCGGGCTGCAGCCTGGAGACGAGGTGATCCAGGAAGCGGCTGCCGTTCGGGCCGGATCCTTCTGAAGCCTGTTTTCTGGGACAGAAGCCCAGAGTCCTGCTGACTGTCTTGGTTTCCGCCGGGCTTGCGGGGCTTTCGCCGCTGCGGCCCCTGAGGCAGCGGCAGGAAGTTCCTAGTTGCCCTGAAGCTTTTCTCCTCGCACCGCTTGCAACAGCGTCGCAGAGCGATGGCTACGGGGCGGGCAAGCCTCTTGAGCTGGGTGGGGGAAAGCCGTCCTCTGGGCTGCGCCCGGGGAACCCTGGGAGCGACCCAGAACCTGAGCCCGTCTTGGCAAATCCAGTTTCTTTTTGGGTATACTTCCGCTATACTCATCTCGTACAGATTCCGAGTTCCTTCCCCTGAAGATGATCTTGCGCGCTCCCTTTTTTGGCTACTTTACCTTTCCCTGGCAGCGACCAGGGCGGAAGGGTGGCGCGTAAACTATAGAGCCTAGGTTTACCTGAGTCAGTCCTGAAGCCCTGAGCCCAGTGCCAGGGCTTTTTTGATGGCTCGACAGCTCAATCCCTCACTTGCCCATCCCTTGGACACAATGAAGGACAGTTCTATGCCCCCCCAAACCGACAACTGCAACATCCAAGAGGTGACTCCCTTGATTGCCCCTGCTGCTGTCAAGGCCAAGCTGCCGCTGACGGAAACGGCAGCCCAAGTGGTGCTCTCCACGCGGCAGGCCATTCGCGACATCATCCACGGACGGGATCTCCATCGCCTGGTGGTGATCGTCGGCCCCTGCTCCATCCACGATCCGGAAGCGGCCTTGGAGTACGCCCACCGCCTCAAGCGGGTGGCCGACCGAACCCGCGAGCACCTGGTGATCGTGATGCGCACCTATTTTGAGAAGCCGCGCACCACCGTGGGCTGGAAGGGGTTGATCAACGATCCCCACCTGGATGGCTCCTGCGACATTGCCACCGGCTTGCAACTGGCCCGCTCCATCCTGCTGCAGATCAACGAGCTGGGCCTGCCCTGTGCCACCGAGATGCTGGATCCGGTGACCCCTCAATACACCGCAGACCTGGTGAGCTGGGCGGCCATCGGCGCCCGAACCATCGAAAGCCAGACCCACCGGGAAATGGCCAGCGGCCTCTCCATGCCCGTGGGCTTCAAAAACGGCACCGACGGGCGGCTGGAAATTGCCCTCAACGCCATCTTGTCTGCCAGCCACCCCCACAGTTTTCTGGGCATTGGCCAAGACGGCATGACGGCCTTGGTGAAAACCACCGGCAACCCGGATCGGCACATCGTGTTGCGCGGCGGCGGCGGCAGAACCAACTACGGCCCGGAAGATGTGGCGCGGGCGGCGTTGCTGATGAAGGATCAAGGGATCCCGCGCTCGGTGATGGTGGACTGCTCCCACGACAACTCACAGAAGGACTACCGCCGGCAGGGATCCGTCTGTCGGGCGGTGCTACAGCAGTACCAAGCGGGGCAGCGGGCCTTGATGGGGCTGATGCTGGAGAGCAACCTCAACCCGGGCAAGCAAACCTGGCAGGAAGGGGCGCCGCTCCAGTACGGCGTTTCCATTACCGACGGCTGCATTGGCTGGGAAGAGACCGAAGACCTGTTGCAGGAGATGGCGGCGGTCGTAGCAGGGAAAACCTTGGCTCTGAGCCATTGAGGCGGGGGCCAGCCTTCTGAAAAATCCCCGAACTCCCCTCTCCCTCTGGAAGAGGGGCCGGGGATAGGGACAACTGCTGCCAGAGCGTCAGACGGGATCCAAGACTTAGAAAGGGGTACGCCGGCAAAGCTAAGATCCGATTAACCCAGTTCCGTTCCCTGCTCCCGCAGCGGGCAGGGTGGGTCAACCTGGAAGCTGTTGATGCCTGAAACCTCTTCTGACCCTGTGCCGACGCTACAACTGGCCTCGCCGACTTCTGCGGCCTGGATCGACCAAGCCATTCGTCACCTCGACCTTATCTTGTTGGATCACGCCAACTGCGAGAAAAAAGCGGCGGGCAACGCCCTTAGTTTGCTGTTTCGCTACCCGGCCAACGGGCGGCTGGTGGAAGCGCTGTCGCCGCTGGCGCGGGAGGAGCTGCAGCACTTTGAGCGGGTGCATCGCCACCTGCAACGGCTGGGGATCCCGATCAGGCCCCTCTCGGCTGCTCCCTACGCCAGCCGTCTCAACCAGCACCTGCGCCGCTCCGAGCCGGAGCACCTTTTGGACGCTTTGCTGGTGGCCGCCATCATCGAGGCCCGCAGCCACGAACGCCTGGGCCTGCTGGGGATCCACGCCCCCGACCCGGAGCTGCGGCAGTTTTACCTCTGGCTGGCGGCGGCTGAAGAGCGGCACTGGCAGTTGTATCTAGACCTGGCGCTGGAGCAGTTCCCCGCTGACGAGGTGCAGGAGCGGCTGGACACCCTGCTGCAGGTGGAAGCGGAGATTTTATCGACCCTTCACCCTGAGCCTCGTGTCCACAGCTAACCCATCCCCTTCCCGCGCAACCCCCATGTTCCAGGCAACGCGGCGGTGGTTGGCCCTCTGGTACACCGTGGTAACAGGGGTGTTTTTGTTGCTGTTTGCCGGCAGCTTCTACTGGTATGTGCAGTCAACCCTGATCGAGCGGGTGGACGACACGCTGGGCCATGTGGTGGAAATTGTCGAGCGCTCCCTGGTGGTGGACGAGAGCCTCTTGGATCCACAGCAGGCCCGCCAGAGCTTAGAGGCCAGCTTTCGGGATGATCCCAGCACCCTGGAGGACGACCACATCGACCTGGAGTGGTTTGATCCCCAGGGATCCCTCATCTGGTCCACGGTGCCCGGCGGCATCCCTGCCCCCCTGCTGACCGAGGGATCCCTGCACACCGCCCGCATCGCGCCTGGGTATTGGCTGCGCCAGTTCACCGAGCCGATCCTGGCCGGTGGGAAGCTGCTGGGGTATTTGCGGGTCAGCCACCCCTGGTTTGAGGTGAGCAAGCCGACACGCCAGCTCATTCGGGATCTCAGCCTCTGGGTAGTGGCCAGTTTGGCCTGTGTGGGGGGAATCGGCTGGCTGCTCTCCGGTTTGGCCATGCAGCCCATCCGCCAGTCTTACCAGCAGCTCAAGCAATTTACCGCCGATGCCTCCCACGAGCTGCGCAGCCCCTTGGCCAGCATTCAAACCACGGTACAGGTGGCTTTGGCCGATCCGCACCTGGACGCCGACACCCGCCAGCGCTGGCAGATGGTGGAGCGGCTGTGTTTGCGGCTGGGCCGCCTGGTGGACGACCTGCTGTTTCTGGCCCGCCACGACAGCGGCATGGTGCCTTTCCAGCCCCGCTGCTGTGCGCTGGATGCTCTGCTGCTGCAGGTGGTAGAGGAGTTGCAAGGGCTGGCCAACCAGAAAGGGATCCACCTCAAGCTGGACATTGTCACCCCCGACGAGGAAGCAGAGGGCTATCCCTTCGCCTTTTGGGGAGATGAAGACCTGTTGGCCCGCCTGTTCACCAACCTGATCGAAAACGCCCTTCTCCACACTCCCTCTGGCGGCGAGGTGCAGGTGCGCCTTAGGCAGTGGCTGCGCTCCGGATCCCCAGAACTGGTGCTTCAGGTGCAAGATAGCGGGCCGGGGATCCCACCCCAGGCGCTGCCCCACCTGTTCGACCGTTTCTACCGGGTGGATCCGGCCCGCAGCGGGGATCCCAATCGGCGGTCGGGATCGGGTTTGGGGCTGGCCATTGTCAAAAGCATCGCCGAGCAGCATCGGGGGCAGGTGCAGGTGGAGAGCGAGGTGGGGCAGGGATCCACCTTTGAGGTGATTTTGCCCCAGCGACAATTGGAAACTTGCACTCCAGAAACCCTCTGAAAGTGCTCCAGAAAACAGACAATTCTTGGACAGTATGTTAAGTTCAAGCTAAAGTTCAATTGTTCTTTACTTAGAGAGCTTTACTTTGGGGCTTTAGGTCTTTTTTGTGGCCTTCTGTGTTTTCTGTTTGCGGATCTGAGAACTTCTTTTTTTTAAAACTCAGGATAGGCCAGACAAGGCGGAACTGGATCGCAGCTTTTGTTTTCTCTTACCAGTTGTCGGCAGGGTAATAAGCCAACTGATCAAGCCTGTCTATCTACCGGCAAATCCAGAATAGGTTCCTCTCCCTCTCCTTCGGAAAATGTATCGCTTTCAAGTTCGCGCCACCACTCAGCCCGGCGATCGAATTGCCCTGGTGGGATCCAGCCCTCAACTGGGCGCCTGGGATCCCTGCCGCTGTGTTTGGCTGCAGACGGATCCCGATCGCTACCCGCTCTGGTGGGTGGAGTTGCCATTAGGCCCGGCAGATGGCACTTCTAGCCCACTGTCCTCTGGGGAGGGACTCGAAGAAACCCCTCGACTGGAGCATGACTCTAGTCAATGATATGCTGGACTATACTGAAAATAATGCCCAGTATGTTCAGTATGGCTGCTTGGTATGGCTAGGTATGTAAAA
>NZ_JBSSDI010000054.1:0-10269 GCF_054060575.1 Thermostichus sp. MS-CIW-15
GTTTTACATACCTAGCCATACCAAGCAGCCATACTGAACATACTGTACATTATTTTCAGTATAGTCCAGCATATCATTGACTAGAGTCATGCTCTCCGAGCATGATCAGAGAGCAGGTGAGGCGTTCTAGGAGGCGAGTGGTCGTGTCGCTGAAGGATAGGCTCCCGCTGGGGTTGCGCCGACGAAAAGAGGGCAGCACCACCAGGTCAAATCCTTGGGCCTCCTGCAAGAGGGTTTTGACGACCTCGTCACTGGCCAAGACCTTGACCTGGACGGGGTAGCCCAAGTCTGGCTGTTGGGCTAGGGATAAAAGCTGCGCCTCCAGCCACTGGCGATCGCTTTCGGGGGTGCTGGCGAAGCAGATGTGAAGCAAGGTAACTTCTCCCTGGCTGGCGGCGGCCAAGATCTGGGCTAGGCGCACCGCCCGAGCCGTCTGCGAGCGAAAGTTTTCCAGCACCACCAGGATCCGCCGCAGCTTGTGGGGGGGATGGAGCAGGCGTGCTACGGCAACTGGGCAATGGGCAGCCCAGAGGACGCTGTTGATGACGCTGCCAAAGAGGCGGGCCTGTAAGCGGGTGGGATCGCTCCAGCCCATGACGATGAGGCTGGCGTTCTGCTCACGGCTGGCGTGGCTGATCCCCTGGGCCACGTGGCTGTCGATGCGGCAGAGAGGGGTGACCTCCACCCCAAAGGGCCGACAAAACTCCGTCGCCCGCTTGAGGAGGTGGTCTCCGTGCTCCAGGGAAGTTTGCAGCAAGGGAGAGTCCATGTGCAGGTGGCCGGTCGCCACCGAGAGGGGAACCACCCGCCCGCCCTCCTGCTTGGCCAGGAGGCAGGCCATCTCCAGCAGGTTTTCCTCGGTTTCGGGATTGGCCAGCGGCACCACGACCACGTAGGGCTGGGGAGGCGGCGCTGCGGAGGCGGGAGCGACTCCTGGTGGAGATGGGAACCGACTCTGTTCCTCCTCCATAGCCATTTGCGTGGCCGCCCGACTGGTCAAAATTGGGCCCAGGGTGGCCGTTACCAACATCAACACCACCACGCTGTTGAGCACGTCTGCATTGAGCAACCCCACGCGGTACCCCACCAGGGTTGCCGCCAAGGTAGCCGCCACCTGGGGCAAGGAGAGCGACCACATCATCAGCTTTTGGGTCGGGGTGTAGCGGTAGAGCCACTGACAGAGTTGGGCAGCAGCGTACTTGCTGAGGCCCAGCCCCAGCAGGATACTCAACAGCAGCCAAAGGGAGCTAAGGGTCTGCAAAAAAGCGCGTAGATCAAGCAACAGCCCTATATCCACAAAGAAGACGGGGATGAACAAGATGCTGCCGACAAAGACGATCTTTTCTTTGACAGAGCCCTCCCGCAGCACATCGTTCACGGCCAGCCCCGCCAGAAAGGCGCCGATGATCTTCTCTACCCCAATCCACTGCGCCCCCAGAGCCGCCACAAACAGAGCCAGCAGCACAAACAAAAATTGGTTGCCCTCTTCGCTGCCGGTGACCCGAAAAAACCGCTGCCCCAGCCAGTCCACCCCAAACAGCACAGCAGCCGCATACAGCAGCAGGGATCCCAGCAGCCGCACCAAGCTCCAGAGGGAAAACTCGCCGCCGTGGATGCCGACACAGACCGCCAAGACCAGCAGCGCGGCAATGTCGGTGAAGATGGTGCCGCCGATGGTGACCAGCACCGCCTCGTTTTTCACCAGACCGTAGCGGCTGACGATGGGGTAGCCCAGGGGGGTGTGGGAGGCAAACAGGGATCCCAGCAGGATGGCCGCGTTCCAGCCAAAGCCAAACAGCCGCCCAATGGCGGTGCCCACGGTTAGGGGAATGGCAAAGGTCAACAAGCCAAAGGTGGCAGAGCGGTTGCGGGTCTGCCGAAATTGCTCCAGGTCGATCTCCAGCCCGGCCACAAACAGCAAATAGACCACGCCGATCTCCGAGAGCAACTGCACCGTCGGCAGCTCTGAAGTCAACAGGTTCAGTCCCTGAGGACCCAGGGCGATCCCCGCCACCAAAAGGCCCACCAACCCCGGCAGGCGCAGCCGCTCAAATAGCGGCGGCACCACCAGGATCACCCCCAGCAACAGAGCAAAGGAGAGGATGGGCTCCTCTTGCACAAGTGAGCGTATGGCCTCCATCGGCTAGGCCCCCGGCTGGACGTCTTCCTGATTATGGAGGCAATCTGCCCAAAGGGCCGCAAGGAGATCTGGCCAGCCCCAACCCACCCTCTCTTGCCTGGGGAAGTTCCCGCTGGCAATACCGACTTGTGCCAGCTCTGGATCCTGCAGCAGGGATTTCTTCCAGAACTCGGCAAGCCTTAGAGAAACTGGTGGCTTTCCGGCTGCAACACCACCTCGTTGGGCACGGCATTGGCAGGCATCGTCAGGACAAAGCGAATCGCCTCGGCAGCCGTGGCAGGGCTGAGCATTTTGTCCCGCTGCACCTTGAGGCTGATGGGATCCCAGAAGGGGGAGTCGATGCCGCCAAAGTAAAACAGAGTAAAGCGTACCCCAAAGCGCTTCAGCTCGTCAGCCATGCACTTGGTAAAACCGACCACGCCAAACTTGGCAGCACAGTAGGCAGAGGCCATGGCCATGGGGTGGCGACCCAGAATGCCGGGGAAGTTGAGAATATGGCCGGACTTCTGCTCCCGCATGGCGTTGGCCACCAGTTGGCTGGTGTAGAAGCTGCCCTTGAGGTTGACCGCCAGCATCTGCTCCAGGTCAGCGGGGGTAATTTGCGGGGCAGGTTTGAGGATGCCGGCGCCGGCGAGGTTGACTAGCACATCGATCCGCCCGTGCCTCTGCAGCGTTTGGGTCACCAGCGCCTCGACCTGGGCGTAGTCTGTTACATCTGTGGGGATCCCTACTCCAGAAGCAGCCCCGAGGGCTACTGCTTTCTCGGCCAAGGTGGCTAGGGGCCCTTCTCGCCGCGCCGCCAGCACTAGATGGGCTCCGGCCTGGGCCAAGAGAGGCACAAGGGCACTGCCAATTCCCCCTGTGGCCCCTGTCACGAGAACAACTGCCTGGGACAACGGAGACACTTCACGTTTCTTAAACTCTTTCCCCCATCATACCTGGGGATCAGCCTTGCTTGAGTGCCGAAGACGAGGGAGCCTAAACCCGACGCAACCGCAGTCGCTGCACCCATTCTTCCCCAAAGCGCAGCCAGTCTGCCATTTTTTCTGGAGTCACCGGTGGTGGGTAATCCCGCCAAATGACAAGCTGCGGCCCGAATCCCTCCGCATAACAAGGAGGATGCTGCTCCAAGAAGTTGAGGAAACTGTGGTGGAAGCGCAGGCGAATCTTAGCCTCATCTTCTCCGCGCAAAAGGTAGCGGCGAGAAAAGTCGGGATGGTTCTCGAAATTGATATCCTGCATGCCAAAAGCTTTAGCAACGTCGTGGAACAAGGGAACTTCTGGGTGCAGCCGAAAATGAGGTAGCCGTAGGTCTTCGCAATAGGCCCAGAAAACAGAAAAGTAATACTCTCTCTCTCTTCTTCTTCTTCTTCTGGAAGCCTTCCAGCTGTAGTCAAAGATGGCGATTTCGGTTCCATCGTTCAGTCGTTTGAACATCGAGTTGTAGAAACGAGCGCCGCTTCGTTGGAATAGCTCAAAGCCAGCCTGAAGCAAGCGGGAGCGGATCCCTTCGGGTAGCTCTGCTGAAAACGACATGCCCAGGCTCCTGGCCACCTGCTCCAAAGCTTCCCGACGCTTCTTCTCTAGATAGTCAGCTAGATAGACAACAAGCGCCAGAAGGCCTAAGAGAATAAGGACCCAAATAATAAGAGCTATAAGCCATCCCATCCAAACCCCCCCTGAGTCTGTAAACTTCAGCACCCCCACCCAGAGTACCAGAGCAGGCACAAAAAAGGGATCCCTCCAGCAAGAAGGGATCCCGTTCAAAAGCCTTGGCCGAGAACTAATGGTTTAGATGAGAATCAGGCGTCGAAATAGAGCGCGAACTCGTAGGGGTGAGGCCGCAGGTTGATGGGGTTGATCTCGTTGTCAATTTTGTACTCGATGTAGGCCTCGATGAGATCTTCGGTAAAGACACCTCCCTCCAACAAGAAAGCGTGATCCTTCTGCAGGTTTTCCAGAGCATCCAGCAGGGATCCGGGCGTGGAGGGGATCTTGGCCAGCTCGTCTGGCTCTAGATCGTAGATGTCTTTGTCCAGGGGCTCGCCGGGGTGGATCTTGTTCTTGATCCCGTCCAAGCCGGCCATCAACATGGCCGAGAAGGCAATGTAGGGGTTGCAGGTGGCATCGGGGCAGCGAAACTCCAGCCGCTTGGCCTTGGGATTTTTGCCCGTGACCGGAATGCGAATGGAAGCCGAGCGGTTGCCCTGCGAGTAGGCCAGGTTTACCGGCGCCTCAAACCCGGGCACCAAGCGCTTGTAGGAGTTGGTGGTGGGATTGGTGAAGGCCAGGATGGCCGGGGCGTGCTTGAGCAGGCCGCCGATGTAGTAGAGAGCCGTTTCGCTGAGATCGGCATAGTTGCCCTCTTGGTAGAACAGGGGCTGGCCGTCTTTCCAGAGGGACTGGTGCGTGTGCATGCCGCTGCCGTTGTCATTGAAGAGGGGCTTGGGCATGAACGTCACCGTCTTGCCGTGCTTGCGGGCCACGTTCCGGATCACGTACTTGTAAATCATCATGTAGTCGGCAGCCGTGATCAGATCGGCAAAGCGGTAGCCCAGCTCCCCTTGCCCGCCGGTAGCCACCTCGTGGTGGTGCTTCTCGATAGGCACCCCCAACTTGGCCATCGTCAGCAGCATCTCGGTGCGGAGGTCTTGATGAGCATCGGTAGGCGGGACGGGGAAATAGCCTTCTTTGTAGCGCGGCTTGTAACCGAGGTTGCCGCCTTTTTCCTCCCGGCCTGAGTTCCAGCGGCCCTCGATGGAATCGACGAAGTAGTAGCCGGCGTTCTGAGTTTGGTCAAACCGTACATCTTCAAAGATGAAAAACTCCGCCTCGGGCCCAAAGTAAGCCGTATCGGCAATGCCTGTCGATTGCAGGTAAGCCACAGCCCGCATGGCCAGGCTCCGAGGACAACGGCTGTAGGGCTGGCCGGTGCGGGGTTCAATGATGCTACAGATGAGGCTGAGGGTGGGCACTTGGAAAAAGGGGTCGATCCAGGCCGTTTTGGGGTCTGGCACCATGTACATGTCTGACTCGTTGATGGATTTCCAGCCTCGGATGCTGGAGCCATCAAAGGGCAGCCCTTCGCTAAAAGCTTGCTCCGTCAGCATTGAAGAGTGGAAGGAGACATGCTGCCAGGTGCCAAAGAGATCCACAAACTTGAGATCCACCATCTGGATATTGTTGTCGTGGATCATTTGGAGCACTTCTTGTGGGGTGGATGCCATGCCTTTCTCCTAACTTGACTTGGGTTGCGGTTGAAACTAAGACAGGCCGACAGCGCTCACCCATCCTAGAAAGGCCGATCTCAGCATTTTGTAGTTTCTGATACGAAATTGCCCTGGCTTTGGCCTTCTGCTCCAGAGGTTGGCCATCGCGCCTCTCAGCCAGGCGTTTCTGCCCTGTTGTCCTCCAGACAGAGACAAAACCCTGTCCCCCTAGCTAGAGGAAAGCGAAAATGGGACTAACAAGCTCCAGCCTCGCCGAGGGTACCAGCTCGTGTTAAGCTAAAACGTAGTCGTTATGAGTTTGGTTTAGTTTTCAGCAACAGCAAGGAGCGACATCGGATGACAGAGCAAAGTCGGGTTGAGAACGTGGTGATTATTGGTTCTGGCCCTGCTGGGTTTACGGCGGCCATTTATGCCGGGCGTGCCAACCTGAAGCCGGTTGTGTTTGAGGGGTTTCAGGTGGGCGGGATCCCGGGCGGGCAGTTGATGACCACCACCGAGGTGGAGAACTTTCCGGGTTTTCCCGAGGGCATCAGTGGCCCCCAACTGATGAAAAACATGCGTGCCCAGGCGCAGCGGTGGGGGGCAGAGCTTTACCCCGAGGACGTCACCTTTGTGGATCTGAGCCAGCGGCCTTTTGTGGTTCGCTCTGACGAACGGGAAGTGCGCACCCACAGCCTGATTATTGCCACCGGGGCCACGGCCAAGCGCCTGCACTTGCCCGGAGAGGAGATCTACTGGAACCGGGGCATGTCGGCCTGCGCCGTCTGCGATGGGGCCATGCCCATGTTTAGGGGGGTGGAGCTGGTGGTCATTGGCGGCGGCGATACCGCCTGTGAGGAGGCCACCTACCTGACCAAGTTTGGATCCCATATCCACATGCTGGTGCGCAGTGGCAAGATGCGGGCCAGCAAGGCCATGCAAGACCGGGTGCTCAACCACCCCAAGATTACCGTCCACTGGCACACGGAGGCGGTGGAGGTTCTGGGCGACGGCCTGCGCCTGACGGGGGTGAAGGTGCGCAACAACCAGACGGGCGAGATCCGGGAGATGGCAGTGGGCGGCCTGTTCTACGCCATCGGCCACAAGCCCAACACCGACTTGTTCAAAGGGCAACTGGAACTGGATGAAGTGGGCTACATTGTCACCCGCCCAGGATCTGTAGCCACCAGTGTAGAGGGCGTGTTTGCCGCCGGGGATGTGCAGGATCACGAGTTTCGCCAGGCCATCACCGCTGCCGGCACCGGCTGTATGGCGGCCATGCTGGCGGAGCGCTGGCTCTCCGAACACGGCCTGGCACAGGAGTATCACGTCGTCCCTCAAAGCCATCTTGAGCCCGCTTCTGCCTCTGCTGTCGAGGTAGAGCCGGAGGGAGACTCGGCTGTTGAGGAGGCCAGTTTTGAGCAGGAGGTGCAAGATGACCTCGACTTCAGCCAGACCTGCCACGAGGGGAGCTATGCCCTGCGGCGGCTCTACCACGAAAGCGATCGCCTGCTGATGGTCAAGTACACCGCCCCCACCTGTGCCCCTTGTCATGCCCTCAAGCTGATCTTGAACAAGGTCATCGAAGAGTTTGCCGACAAGCTGCATGTGGTGGAGATCGACATCGAGAAAGACCCGGAGATCGCCGAGGCAGGGGGGGTCACCTGCACGCCGACGGTGCAGTTTTTCAAAAACAAGGAGCTGGTGGCTCAGGTGGTGGGTGTCAAGCCCAAGTCCCACTACCGGGAGGTGATCCAGGCCAATTTGTCTGAGGCAAAATCAGCTTGAGGTAGTCCCCCTCACCCCCGGCCCCTCTCCCAGCCCCTCTCCCTGAGGGAGAGGGGAGCTAGGCGGCTAGTCGGCAAAGGCGCTGTAGTAGGCACCCTGCAGGGCGGCCAAAGAGACTGACAACAGGGGATCCCCTTCTGCCGTTGTCAACACCAACGGATCCGCAGGCCCGCCCACCTGTCCTAGAAGCTGCCACTGGCCGGGGAGCTGCGACTCTAAGTAGGCTTCCCAAGGAGAGCGCTGGGCCGGGTCCACAGAAACGAGGATGCGGCTGGATCCCTCGCCAAAGAGGGCCTGATCCCAGCGCAGGGATCCAGGAGCTAGGGAGACGCTGGCGCCGCGGCCCCCACTCAGGCAGGCTTCTGCCAAGGCCACCGCCAGCCCTCCCTCGCTGCAGTCGTGGGCGGAGCGCACCCACCCCTGGCGGATGCCGTGGCGGCAGGCCCCTTGCACGCGCTTTTCCAGCTCCAGATCCACGGGGGCAGGACGACCCGTGACCTTGTTGTAGATTGCCGCCAAATACTCGCTGCCGCCCAGGCTGGTGACGGCCTGGGATCCCAAGAGGTAGACGAGATCCCCTTCTTGCTGCCACCCCTGGCCACAGATGAATTTCAAGTCCGGAATGAGGCCCACCATGCCGATGACGGGGGTGGGGTAGATGGCCTGGGATCCCTTCTCGTTGTAGAGGGAGACGTTCCCCCCCGTAACCGGCGTGCCCAGGGCGCGGCAGGCCTCGGCAATCCCCCGACAGGCCAGGGCCAACTGCCAGTACACCACTGGGTTTTCCGGGCTGCCGAAGTTGAGGTTGTCGGTTATGGCTAGGGGATCCGCCCCCACGCAGGAGAGGTTGCGGGCGGCTTCGGCCACGGCGGCCTTGGCCCCCTCGTAGGGATCCAAATACACCCAGCGGCCATTGCCATCTAGGGTGGCGGCAATGGCTTTGCGGGCAGCCTGCAGAGGGGGCACCTCGCCCACGCCAAATTTTTGGGAGCGGATGCGGATAACCGCCGCATCTCCCTGTCCCGGCCAAAGGACGGTGTTGTTTTGCACCTGGTGGTCATACTGGCGGTAGATCCAGGCTTTGCTGGCCAGGGTGGGGCTTGCCAAAAGCTGTAGCAGCACCTGCTCCCACGCCAGCGTTTTCTGGGGTAGGTGGATCCCTTGCCGGTCGCAGGGGGGAAGGGTACTGGGATCCCATTGCCAGGCTGCCTGCACATACTCTGGCGGCTCTGGCAACAGGGGGCGGACGTAAACAGGAGTATCCTCCGCCAAGGCCCGCGCCGGCACCCTCACCACGCAGGATCCCTGGTGCCAGATCTCCACCAGCGGCTCGGCAATGACTTCTCCGGCCACGCTGGCCTGCAGGCCCCAGCGATGGAAGATCTCCATTACCTCCGCCTCGCGGCCTTTTTGCACCACCAGCAGCATCCGCTCCTGGGACTCCGAGAGCAAGTATTCCCAAGCCGCCATGCCGCTTTCCCGCGCCGGCACGCGGTCGAGGTCAAAGCGGATCCCCACCCCTCCTTTGGCGGCCATCTCTGCGGTGGAGCAGGTGATCCCGGCTGCCCCCATGTCCTGGGCCGCCACCACCGCTCCCGTGGCAAAGGCCTCCAGGCAGGCCTCGATGAGACATTTGCCCAGAAAGGGATCCCCCACCTGCACCGCCGGCCGATCCTGCTGCGCGTCCTCCTTGAGCTCGGCGCTGGCAAAGCTGGCCCCGCGGATCCCGTCCCGGCCGGTGGTGGCGCCGACGTACAAGATCGGGTTGCCCACTCCCCGCGCTGCCGACTTCACCACCGCCGGCGTCTCCAGCAGGCCCAGGGCCATGACGTTGACCAGGGGGTTGCCGCTGTAGCAGGGATCCACCGCCACTTCCCCCCCCACCGTGGGCACCCCCACGCAGTTGCCGTAGTGGGCGATCCCCTCCACCACCCTGGCCATGAGGCGGCGGTTGCGGGGATCCGTGAGCGGCCCAAAGCGCAAAGAGTTCAACAGCGCAAGGGGGCGGGCGCCCAGGGTAAAGATATCCCGCAGGATGCCCCCCACCCCGGTGGCCGCCCCCTGGAAGGGTTCCACGGCGGAAGGATGGTTGTGGGACTCGATCTTAAAGGCCAGCCAGTCCCCATCCCCCAGATCCACCACGCCGGCATTTTCCCCCGGCCCCACCACCACCCGCTCGCCCGTGGTGGGAAAGTGCTTTAGCAGAGGGCGGGAGTTCTTGTAGCAGCAGTGCTCCGACCACATCACCCCAAACATGGCCAGCTCGGTGGGGTTGGGATCCCGGCCCAGTTGCTGCTGGATCTGGCGGTATTCCTCTGGGGAAAGGCCGTGGGCTTTCAGGTCTGGCGGGGCAGAAGCGGAGGTCATAGCGTTCAAGGTTTACCTAATTCGCCAGGAAGGCCTGCCCTGTACCCCCCTATATCCCCCCGTACACGGGGGGACTGGGGGGCCGGTCAGGGTCGGGATGAATGGCGAAGACACTCATGAACAGATATCGTAATCTCATGTGCGAATTGCCTACCAGTACCGCTTGCGCCCTACTTCTAGCCAAGTCGCCCTAATGGGTGAGTGGCTGGAGTTGTTGCGTAAACAGTACAACTATCGCTTGGCGGAGCGCTTCCGCTGGTGGGAGCAAAATCGCTGCGGTATCCATGCTTGCTCCTTAACGGTCTGTCATCTGCCTGAGTTGAAGGAGCAGCCCGACTTGTACTCGCAGCAGCGGGACTTGCCCAATACCAAGGCTTTGTTTCCTGAATACCGAGAGATTTATTCCCAGGTGCTCCAAGACTGCATACGGCGGGTACAAAGGGCCTTTGATAGATGGATCAAAGGTGACTCCAACGGCAAGCGGGCAGGAAGGCCGAGATTTAAGGGTGTTGGGCGGTACCGCTCCTTTACCTTCCCCCAAATGAAGCAGGACTGCATTCGAGGGAAGTTTATCCATCTGCCCAAAATTGGGCCGGTTAAGCTGATCCAGCACCGTCCTTTGCCCGACGGTTTTACGATCAAGACTGCTACCGTTACCCGCAAGGTTGATGGGTGGTACAGCCTGTTAAGGGCTCAAGGGGTACAATAGCAGCACTTAGCAAACCAACTTCGGAAGGAGGATGGATTGATCAGTAGTAAAGAAGT
>NZ_JBSSDI010000055.1:0-9591 GCF_054060575.1 Thermostichus sp. MS-CIW-15
CGTCAGCGTCGCGTAGTGACAACGGAAACGGACAGAATGCTATCGCTTCACCGCTGAGCAGTAATGCTCAGCAGTGTTCAGCGTAAATGTATCAGATCCGGCAACTTGTGATTCACTGGATCAGCAAGTTGTGGATCCCGTGTCTCTATGCCTGCAGAATCCAAGTCCACTCCTGTCCTGCACACCACGGAGCACACGTTCAACGCCGGGGGAAAGTCCTTCCCCTACAGGGCGGTGGCCGGCTGGCAGACCCTCTTCCGGCGGGAAAAGCCGGTAGCCGAGATCTTCCACGTCGCCTATCTGAGGCAGGAGGTTGACTCCCGACAGCGGCCTCTCACCTTCGTCTTCAACGGCGGGCCGGGGGCGGCCTCTGCCTATTTGCACATGGGATCCCTGGGGCCGAGACGCCTCCGCTTTGGGCCCAACGGCAGCTTGCCGCCCTCGCCAGTGCAACTGGTGGATAACGGCGAAAGTTGGCTGCTGTTTTCTGATTTGGTCTTTGTCGATCCGGTGGGGACGGGGTTCAGCCGCGCCCTGCCCAAGGAGTCTCAAGACGCCAAAAGTTCTCAGGAAAAATCCGATCCGGCGGCCAAGCCCACCCAGGCGGAGGAAAAGGAAGACGAGCCCCCCAAGGAGGCTCCCTTTTGGGACGTGGAGCGGGATTTGCAATCCTTGGGCGAGTTTATCCAGGGCTTCCTCTCGCGCTACAAGCGCTGGCTCTCTCCCATTTTCATTGCCGGCGAGAGCTACGGGGGCTTTCGGGTGGCGCGGCTGGCCAAGGAGCTGCAAGCCAAGTTTGGCGTGGGCCTGTCGGGGGCTATTCTCATCTCGCCGGCCATCGAGTTCGGGCTGCTGGAGACCACCGATTACAACCTCAGCACCTGGGCAATGCTTTTCCCCTCCTATGTCGCCACAGCAGCCTATCATGGGCGGTGTGGCTGGGGGGAGGATTTGCAGATCCTGCTGCCCAAAGCAGAAGGCTTTGCCCGCCAGCGGCTGTTGCCCCTCTTGGCCATGGGAGAGGCGATGCCAGAAGCGGAGCGGCAGGCCATCTACGCGGAGATGGCGGCAGGGATCGGACTCTCGCCGGAGTATGTGGCCCACAAGGGGGGGCGGATCGACCCGGCCAGCTTTGCCCGCGAGCTGTTGCGCTCCCAGCGGCTGGTGCTGGGGCTCTACGACGCCTCTGTAACCACCGTGGATCCCTTTCCGGATCGGCCTACCTTCGAGGGATCCGATCCCACGTTAGATGGGGTAGATCGCCTGTTTACTGCCGCCATCAACAGCCACCTGCGGGAGACCCTGCAGGTGGACACGGAGCTGACCTATCACCTCCTGAACCTAGAGGTGTTCAAGTCCTGGCGCTTCGCCCCCAAGGGGGAGCTCAAGCAAGGGTTCATCGGCGCCATGGACGAGCTGCGCAGCAGCATGGCCCTCAACCCCCACATGCGGGTGAGCATTCACCACGGCTTCTACGACCTGGTCACCCCTTACTTTGCCTCCAACCACCTGGTGGATTTGATGAAGCTGGATCCCCGCCTCAAGGCCAACCTCACCCTGCGCCACTACCGCGGCGGCCACATGTTCTACACCTGGGATCCCTCGCGGGCCGAGTGGTTTGCCGAAATGGCTGAGTTTTACCGAAAGGCCGTTTCCAGCTCGGGGATCCCTGCGTGATGGGCAATCCCAACCCCGCCTGCCTACTGCCGCAGCCAACGGGTGGTGCCGTCTTTTTGGTCGATAAGGGTGATCCCCAGAGCCTTTAACTGCTCCCGAATGCGATCGGCTTCGGCAAAGTTTTTCGCCTTGCGGGCCGCCGTGCGTTGGGCCACCAGCTCTTCAATCCGCGCGTCTTCAAGGGGTGGAAGCTTGGCCAGTTCCCCGTTGGCG
Organism: Thermostichus sp. MS-CIW-15; assembly: GCF_054060575.1. Classification (NCBI taxonomy): domain Bacteria; kingdom Bacillati; phylum Cyanobacteriota; class Cyanophyceae; order Thermostichales; family Thermostichaceae; genus Thermostichus; species Thermostichus sp. MS-CIW-15. Next base: position 1,891 of record NZ_JBSSDI010000055.1, read on the forward strand.
GCAGCTTTCTCGGATCCCTGGGCAGGCTGGGGCCAGCAGAAGCCCAGCGTGGCCAAGATCTCCAGCAGGGCGGCGCCCTTCTGCCTCAGCAAGTGCGGCTGCAGGTGGGTGTGGCCCTGGTGGTTCAAGAGGTTGTGCTCGCGGATCAGTTCCTTGGCCAGCTCAAAGGCAAGAGCCAGCGCCCCAGGGGTGCCGAAGTCGTCGTCCATGGCCGTCTGGAAAGCCCTCATCGCCTCGGAATCGGGGGATCCCCCTTGGCCAAACTGCTGGGCGCAGTGGATCCCTTTTTGGAGAGTCTCCCAGCCGTGGCTGGCCGCCTCCATTGCTGCTTCAGTGAGGTCAATCGGGCTGCGGTAATGGGTCTGCAGCAGGAACAGCCGCAGGGCCATGGGGTGATAGAGGGCAAGGGCCTGTCGTAGGGTGGTGAAGTTGCCCAAAGATTTGGACATCTTCTGGCCGTTGACGTTGACAAAGCCGTTGTGCAGCCAGTACTTGGCCAGCGGCTTGCCGGTAATTGGCTCGGATTGGGCCAGCTCGTTCTCGTGGTGGGGAAAAATGAGGTCTGCCCCACCAGCGTGAATGTCGATGTGATCCCCCAGAGTCTCTCGCACCATGGCCGAACACTCGATGTGCCAGCCCGGTCGCCCCCAACCCCAAGGGGACTCAAACCCCGGCTCGGAAGGGGGGGCCGCCTTCCAAAGGGCAAAGTCAAAGGGATCCCGTTTGCCAGCGCCCTCTTCTCCCACCCGGCCGCTGGCCCCTGCCTCCAGCTCCTCCAGCTTGCGACCGGAGAGCTGGCCGTAATCCGGGAACTTACGGACGGCATAGTAGACATCGTAAGCAGGAGTCTCCCCCTGAGGGGCGAGGGGATCCCGTACCCGGTAGGCAAAGCCCTTGAGCTCCAGCGATTGGATCAGCTCGAACATGGCCCGCAGCGATCGGGTTGCCCTGGGGTAGAGATCGGCCCGCTTGATGTTGAGGCGATCCATATCTTGGAAATACTCGGCGATGAAGCGTTCCGCCACCGCCTGCATCGACTCGCCCCGCTCTAAGGCCCGCTTGAGGATCTTGTCGTCCACGTCGGTAAAGTTCTGCACATACTTCACCCGGTAGCCGCGGCACTCCAGGTAACGACGCACCATATCCCACACCACATAGGTGCGCGCGTGGCCGAGATGGCAGAGGTCGTAAACCGTGACGCCGCAGACGTACATCCGCACCAGCGGCTTCTCCCCGCCCGCCGCCTCGTCGGCAGAAATGGACTCAGAGCCACCGAAGGGTTGAAACACTTCCTTACGGCGAGTCAAGGTGTTGTAGACAACCAAAGTCATGGAGAATCCTGGTTTGTAGTTTCAGCTACAGCAAAGCGGGCTTTATCTTCCAGATCGGCACGGTGGCACACTCTGTTCTACATCGGATAAGGCTCGACAAAATCTCAACAGGCCGAAGGCTGAAATCATTGTGGGACAAGCATTTTAGCTGAAGTTACCTGCAAAGACTTGTCTAGATTTATTAACTACGGTACTCTAACCTGAGTGCGAACCAACGTATTCATTATCGAACTGCGCTTGGGCTTCACCGGCCTCGGTGGAGCTTGCAGCAAGGGGCCGCTGGCCTCAATTTTGACATCTTCTCTTTCACTCTAGTGTCAGCCTGTTGGTGTGAGGATGCCCCAAAGATTGACGTTCTCAGATGCCCAGGGGAGGGAGCTGGACATCCATAGCGCTGCCGTGAGCACCCTTTCTCCGCCCAAGGATCCGGCAGGGATCCCGACCGCTCAGGAGCGGGCTGCCGAGGGGGGAGAGCCGGCACTTCTGTCTGCCCCGTCAAGACTCCGGTGGGCTGGCTTAGCCCTTTCTCTCAGCTTAACGGGCCTGGTGTGGCTCCTGAAGCTGGAGGCCGATCCCCACGCCGATGCCCTGGAAGAGTCGGGGCCGGCCCCCTCCGATGAGCCAGCCGAGCTAGAAAATCCAGATCCCTCGACCTTGGCTCCGGCGCGACGGGGCTACCCGAGGTGGGCCACCGGCCTCTTGCTCATGCTGGGCTTGGCGGGGGTGGCCACGCTGCATCAACGCCAGCTTTCTCGTCACCCTTGGGGATCCCGGCTAGCGGAGCCGATTCCGCCCTCGGTGCACACGCTGTCCGGCGCCCTGCAGCAGAACTACGAGCAAAAAAAAGCCCAACTGCGGCAAGCCTTCGAGGCGGGCCAGATCCCGACTGGGGAAGGGCCCCGAGGCATTCTCGAGCATGAGGTGCAGCCGGGGGAAACCCTCTGGCATCTGACCCAGATGTACCAGCTCGATGCCGCCGCCATCACTGTCTCCAACGGCATTCAAGCCAGTACGCCGCTGCGGCCAGGGCAGAAGCTGCTGATCCCCAGCCAGCCGGGATTGATCTACAGCGTCAAGCCGGGAGATACACTGGAAGACATTGCCAACCGCTACCGGGTTCCGCAGCAGCGGATCATCGAGGCAACTCCCCTGGATCGGCCTGAGTATCTGCGCATTGGCCAACGACTGCTCATCCCCGGCGATGTGGGCGAGCTGATCCGGCGCGAGAACGAGATGCTCGCCCGCCGCGAGGCAGAAGAACGCCGCCGCCAGGAAGAGGAAGCCCAGGAACAAGCTCGATTACAGGCCGAGCAGCAACGCCAGGCCCAGCAGATGCAGCAAGAACGACAGGCCCTCTTGGCCGGTGGCTCGCTGGTCCACACGGTGGGAGCTGGCGACACCATCGAGCGGATTGCCGCTCGCTATGGGGTGACGCAGCGGTCGGTCATCCAGGCTAACCACTTGCGCAATCCCCACTGGCTACGCATTGGCCAACGCCTGACAATTCCGGCGCCTGGCACGCAGCCCGCCCCGCCGGCCCCCGGGCGACGAGCCCGGAGCCAATCCCAAGCTCGGCCAGCGCCGGCAGCTCCTCCTCCAGCTCTTCCTCCGGCCCGCAGCAGTGGCTTCATCTGGCCGGTTGCGGGGCAAATCACCTCCGGCTTTGGCTACCGTCGCGGTCGCTTCCATGCGGGGGTCGATATTCCCGGCCCGGTGGGATCCCCCATTGTAGCCGTTCAGGAGGGGGAGGTCATTTTTGCCGGCAATGCCGGGGATGGCTACGGCAATCGCGTCGATATTCGCCATCCCAACGGGATCGTTACCCGCTACGCCCACGGTCACCGGATCTATGTGTCCAAGGGCCAGTATGTGCAGCAGGGCCAGGTAATCATGAGCCGGGGCAATACGGGCCGCAGCACGGGGCCACACTTGCACTTTGAAGTCCGCCCCGGCGGGGGCGCGCCTGTGGATCCGCGGCCCTATCTGCCCTAAACACGTTTCAAACAAGAGGCTGCGCAGAACAGCCAGTCCCGGGCATAAATTGCTAGCCTAAAAAAGCAAACTCCAGACCGTAGGAACACGCCGATGCAGTGGGTGAACGCGCTCTCCCAGCTCCCTTCTCTGGAAGCGGCTCTGCGGCAGGTGGTGGAGGAAGCTAAGGCTAAGCTCCAGGTAGCCCAACTGAAGAGCGCCCTGACGCGACAGGTGCAGGCGGTGGGATCCGGCAGCCTGCCGGGGCTGCTCACCGGGTACGTCCCCTCTCAGCCGCTGCGGCCCAACTTGGGGATCCTGTTTGTGTCGGCGGCCTTTGCCAGCGAGTACATTCGCGTGCTGCCCCTGTTGTCGGAGCTGTTGGAGGTGGACGTTTTGATCGGCTGCTCCGGCGGCGGGATCGTGGGTGGGGGGCATGAAATTGAGGAGGGGCCGGCCCTGTCGCTGTCTTTGGCGGTGCTGCCGGATGTGGCCTTGCACCCTTTTTATTTGCGGGGAAACCAATTGCCCGACTTGGATGCACCTCCTTCGGCCTGGATAGACTTGGTTGGAGTTTTGCCGCAGAGCAAGCCCCATTTTCTGCTCTTGGCGGATGGATTTTCCTCTCGAATCTCTGAGCTGTTGCAAGGGCTGGATTTTGCCTATCCGGGGGCGGTCAAGGTGGGGGGATTGGCCAGTGGCGGCCGCGGCCCTCGCGGCAATGCTCTGTTTTTGCTGGATGCGCGTACCCCCACACCCCGGCGGGAGCTGTATCGGGAAGGCACGGTGGGGCTGGCCCTCTCCGGCAACGTGGTGCTAGATGCGGTGGTGGCTCAGGGATGTCGCCCGATTGGGGATCCCTTGCGCGTCACCGAAGCGGAGGGGAATGTGATCCTCAGCTTGGAGGGGCGTCCTCCTTTGGCGGTCTTACAGGATTTGGCCGAACGGCTCAGCCCATCGGATCAACGCTTGGCCCGCCAAGCTCTCTTCATCGGCCTGCTGATGGACGAGTTCAAATCCGAGCCGACGTCGGGAGATTTTCTCATTCGCGTGATCCTGGGCATCGATCCACGGGTGGGGGCGATCGCCATCGGGGATCGGGTGCGCCCCGGCCAGACGGTGCAGTTTCATCTGCGCGATGCCCAGACTTCGGCGGAAGATCTGCGGTGGGCCCTCAGCCGCTATTGTGCCGAGCGCAACCTACAGCAAAGCTACCCCGCAGAACGCTCCTCTCAACCCAAGCCGGATCCCTGTGGGGCGCTGATGTTCTCCTGCCTGGGACGAGGCAAGGGGCTGTACGGTACCCCCAACTTTGACTCGCAACGGTTTCGGGAATTGCTGGGAGAGCTACCCCTGGGGGGCTTTTTTTGCAACGGCGAGATCGGCCCGGTGGGGGGATCCACCTTTTTGCACGGCTACACCTCCTGCTTTGGGATCTTCCGGCCCGCCCGCTAAGGTTTTGGCAATCCTGAGCTGAGTTTGTAGCTGAGACCCAGACTCCCTCAGCGACGCTGCCGAAGTCCTGGAGCTGCCCCAGCGGGGAAAGAAGGGAAGCTGGAGCGGTGGTCTATAATCCTGCCAATCCCTCGATCGCCGCCCTCAGCCATGGCCGATGTCGCTCCGGTTGTCACTTCTGCCCTTCTGACTGTTCAGGGGTTGCGGGTTTTCTTGCCCAGCCGCACTGCCGGCAGCCAGGCAGAATGCTTGGGATCCCCGGTGGTGGATGGGCTGTCCTTTCAACTGGGGGCCGGACAAGTCCTGGGCTTAGTGGGGGAATCCGGATCCGGCAAGACCATAACCGCCCTGACGCTGATGGACTTGCTGCCCAGCTCCGCTCGGGTGGAAGGCACCATTCTCTTTCAGGGCCCCCAGGGAACAGTGGACTGGCTGCGGCTGGATCCCCGGCAACGGCGGCGCTACCGCGGCTCCCAGATCGCCATGATCTTCCAAGAGCCGAGCACCGCCCTCAACCCCCTCTACACCTGTGGCCAGCAGTTGCGGGAAACCCTGAGGGCCCACACCTCCCTCCCCCCAGCGGAGCTCCGCGCCCAAGCCATCCGCCTGTTTGAGGAAGTGCAGCTTTCTCCCCAGATGCTGGAGCGCTATCCCCATCAGCTCTCCGGCGGCCAGATCCAGCGGGCGGCCATCGCCTGTGCCATCGCCTCTAACCCCAAGCTGTTGATTGCTGATGAGCCGACTACCGCCTTGGATGTAACGGTGCAAGCCGAGATCTTGCGCCTGCTCCGGGATCTGCAGCAGCAGCGACAGATGGCGATCCTCTTCATCACCCACGACCTCAATTTGGTGGCGGAATTGGCGGATCAGGTGGTGGTGATGTGCCGGGGCCAAGCCGTGGAACAAGGATCGGTGAAACAGATCTTTTGGGATCCCCAGCACCCCTACACCCGCGGCCTGCTGGCCTGTCGCCCACCGTTGGAGCGGCGGTTGCGGCGGCTGCCCACCGTCCAGGATTTCCAGGAAAAGGGGGGATCCCTCGAGGAGCGGTGGCAGCAACTGGAGATCCCAGCCGCCGAAGAGGAAGAACGGCTGCGCCAGATATGCAGCCAGCCCCCTCTGTTGCAGGTGCGGGAGTTGCGCACCCACTATGCCGTCCGTCGCGGGCCATTGGGCCGCCAGGTGGGCGAGATCCGAGCTGTGGACGGGATCAGCTTCGACCTGTATCCAGGCGAAACCCTGGGGGTGGTGGGCGAGTCCGGCTGCGGCAAAACCACCCTGGGGCGAACCCTGTTGCGTCTAATCCGCGCCAGTTCCGGCCAGGTAATCTACGACGGAGAAGACTGGCTCCGCCTGCCGCCTCGGCGCCTGCGCCGCTTGCGCCGCGAGATCCAGCTTATCTTTCAGGATCCGGCAGCCTCTTTGGATCCGCGCATGAGTGTGGGAGCCAGCGTCATGGAGCCGATGGTGCTGCACGGGATGGGGAGAAACGCCGCCGAGCGGCGAGCACGAGCCCAACGCCTGTTTGAACGAGTCGGGTTGGATCCCGAGGCGCTGGATCGTCTGCCCCACCAGTTTTCCGGCGGGCAGCGGCAGCGGATTTGCATTGCCCGCGCCCTGGCTTCGGAGCCGCGCCTGCTCGTCTGCGACGAGGCAGTGTCTTCCCTGGATGTCTCCGTACAGGCCCAGGTGCTGAACTTGCTCAAGGATCTGCAGGAGGAGCTGGGACTGACCTATCTGTTCATCTCCCACGACCTGAGCGTGGTCAAGTTCATGAGCGACCGCATTCTGGTCATGAACCGAGGCCGCATCGAAGAAATTGGCCCTGCCGCTCAGATCTACCGGAACCCGCAGCAGGACTATACCCGCCGCCTCATCGCCGCCATTCCCAAAGGGGATCCGAAAAAGCGTGCCCGCCAAGCCGGATGAAGGGTCTCCCCTGGAGCCGCGCCCACCCGCCTCCCGGCCAGATTTGCAATGAGGCTAGAATTAAGTAAACTTTGAGTCGTAAAGCTTTGGACTCTTGTTAGCTGATTTAACAAAACGTTTTATCCGCAGTTTGGGCTGCAACCGGCTATGGCTCGCATACTCATCATTGAGGACGACCCTTCAATTCTGGATATTCTGCGTATCAATCTGGAGTTGGCGGGCTATGAGGTCGTGAAGGCCACCGATGGGGTACGCGGACAAGCACTGGCTCTGCAGGTTCTTCCGGATCTCATCATTCTCGACCTGATGCTGCCCCAGGTGGACGGCCTGACGGTTTGCCAGCGCTTGCGGCGGGAGGAGCGCACCAGTGAGATCCCGATCCTGATGCTCACCGCCCTCGGCCAAACCCAAGACAAGATTGAAGGCTTCAACGCTGGCGCCGACGACTACCTGACCAAACCCTTTGAGGTGCAGGAGCTGCTGGTGCGGGTGCGGGCCCTGCTGCGACGTGCCGATCGCATTCCCCAGACGGCCAAACACGGCGAGATCCTCACCTATGGCCCCCTCACCCTGGTGCCAGAGCGCTTCGAGGCGGTGTGGTTTGGCAAAACCATTAAGCTCACCCACCTGGAGTTTGACCTGCTCCACTGCCTGATGCAGCGGCACGGCCAGACAGTCTCCCCCAGCGAAATCCTGCAGGAAGTGTGGGGCTACGAGCCCGACGACGACATCGAGACCATTCGCGTCCACATCCGCCATCTGCGCACCAAGCTGGAGCCGGATCCGCGCCACCCCCAGTACATCAAAACTGTCTACGGGGCGGGCTACTGTCTGGAGCTGCCCAACATTGCCGATCCCCAGCCGCTGCAGCCGGAACTGGCAAAAGACTCCTCTTCCCCGTAAAAACCACCTGCCGTAGGAGAGCATGACTCTAGTCAATGATATGCTGGACTATACTGAAAATAATGCCCAGTATGTTCAGTATGGCTGCTTGGTATGGCTAGGTATGTAAAAC
>NZ_JBSSDI010000056.1:0-9454 GCF_054060575.1 Thermostichus sp. MS-CIW-15
TCCGTCCCGCTAACGCGAATGGAAACAAGCAGAATGCTATCGCTGCATAGTTGAACAGTGATGTTCAGCAGTGTTCAGCGTAAATGTATCAGCGACCCCTCTGGGGCTTCTTCCATCCGGCTGCAGCTGAGAGGGCAAGGGATGGCTTTATGGGGTAGGGATCACTCCTCGGCGGACGGCAGGCCCCAGGGCGTGGCTGCCGATGTCAGAACGATAGTAGGCCTTGGGAAACTGCACTTGCTCCACAGCTGCGTAGGCTTGGCGCAGGGCCTCGGATAGGGTTGCCCCTTGGCCGGTAAGACAGAGAACGCGCCCGCCATCGCTCAGGAGCTGCTTGCCTGCCTGGCGGGTACCCGCATGAAACACCAACGCCCCCGTGGTGGCAGCTGCATCCAAGCCGGAGATGGGGATCCCTCGCTCGTAGGCATCGGGATAGCCTGGGGCTGCCATCACCACGCAGGCGGCATAGCCGGGTTTCCATTTGAGCTGGATTTGGGCCAGCCGTCCTTCTATACAGGCCAGCAGCACCTCGTCCAAAGGGTTTTCCAGCAAGGGCAGGATGACCTGAGCTTCGGGATCCCCAAAGCGGCAGTTGTACTCCAACACGTAGGGATCCCCACTGGGTGTGATCATCAAACCGGCATAGATCACCCCCTGGTAGCGGATGCCCCGCCGTTGCAAAGCCTCCAGGGTGGGATCCAGGATCTGGGTTTGGATGCGGGCCAACCCTTCTGGAGTGACCAGGTGATCCGCAGGGGCATGAGCTCCCATGCCGCCGGTGTTGGGGCCAGTATCGCCCTCGCCAAGGCGCTTGTAGTCCTGGGCAGGTGGCAGCGGCACACAGATCTGGCCATCGGTTAGAGCCAAAACCGACACCTCCTGGCCGGGGATAAACTCCTCGATCAGCACCTGATCGCCCGGCTTGGCCAGGGCTGCTTCCAGGGCTTGCACGGCTTCTTCCCGGTTTTGGGCAACGGTTACCCCCTTGCCGGCAGCCAGTCCGTCTTTTTTGATGACCACTGGGAAACTCTGGGAGTCGAGATAGGCCACAGCGGCAGATAGCTCAGCAAAGCCGGTAGCGCGAGCAGTCGGGATCCCCGCCTCTTGCATCAATTGCTTAGCCCAGAGTTTGCTTCCTTCCAGTTGGGCAGCGGCGCGGCTAGGCCCGAAAATGGGCAACCCTGCTGCCTGGAAGGCGTCCACGATCCCCTGCACCAAGGGCAGCTCTGGCCCTACCACCGTCAGGCGGATCCCTTGTACGGTAGCAAACCGCACCAGGCCTTCAATGTCGGTAGCCGCCAAAGCCACGGATTGACAGCGGGGCATCTGCTGCATGCCGCCGTTGCCGGGGGCACAGTAGACCCGAGTAACCTGGGGAGACTGCAACAGCTTCCAGGCCAGGGCGTGTTCTCGTCCCCCCGATCCGATGACCAGAGCCTGCATAGTGTGTTATTCCACCGTTTCTAAACCCAGCTTGCCTGTCTCCCGAACATCCCCCATTAGACCATGTTCTTGCCCCGTTTCTAGGGTGTTGGCACACTGTGGACGGCGAGAGAACGGCCCCGCCAGGTCCAGTTGCGGCCGGTGGTGGTGCGGATGGCCGAAGCCAAGATGATGGCCGCTGTCGCCCAACCCCCCACTGCCGTTAGCCACCAGTAGCGCAGGGGCAGATGCGCCCAATGCCGGAGCAAGAGCCGGATGGCCAATTGGGCCAGGATCCCTGCCAAGCTGGCCAACAGCACCTCCAGGGATCCCGTAGCCCCAGCCAGGATCACCCCCAACCAGGGCAAGCTGCAGATCCCCAAGACCGTACCCATTGCCAACACCGCCAAGGCCCAGTTGCGCTCCAGGCCCAGGAACCAGTTTTTCGTCCACCCTTCCCAGAGGGCGGCCCCATTGGCGTACATGCGGCTGCGCACCCGCGGCCCCCCCAGGCAGATCTGCAGGCCGAGGCCGGCCGCTTTGATGCGCTGTCCCAGCGCCACATCCTCGATGACCACCTCGGCCACGCCGGCGTGTCCGCCCACTTGCTCGTAGGCGGAGCGGCGAAACAGCATGAACGGCCCGAAGGCAAAGGCCTTGGGACGCTTGGGATCATTCACGGCGGCAAAGTCGTAGCCTGCCGCCAAGATGACCATCATGATGGGCTGCACCAGCCACTCGGCCAGGCAGCCGCACACCAACTGCGGCCCCACGCTTACCAGGCCGCTGCCGCTTGCCAGCAAATGTCCTAAGGCGGCTTCGATGGCTCCACTTTCCAGCCGCACGTCGCAGTCGAGAAAGAGCAGGTAGTCGGGGGGATCAGGCTGGGCGGCTAGGGCGGCAACGGCTTGGGCACAGGCCCAGTTTTTGCCCACCCAGGTCTGGCCTTGGGGGCGGGGATCCCCTTTGAGCAGGTGCAGCCGCGGATCCTGTCGCTTGGCGGCCAGTCCCTGGGCCAGCTCCCAGGTGGCATCGGTGGAGTTGTCGTCCACCAGCCACACTTGCAAGGGGGCGGCGGTGCTGTCCAGGATGCTGCTCAGGCAGCCCACCACGTTCTCCGCTTCGTTGTAGGCGGGCACGATCACCGCCAGCCGCTCCATGGCCGCTGCCACTGCTGCCGCTTGCTCCGGCGAGGGATCCCTCAGCCAGGGGGAGGCCCGCAGCGCCCGCCACAGCCGCAGCGCCACCAACGCAATGGCCAGGGCCGTCGGCGCCAACACCCCCGCCAGGATCTCCGGGATCCCCACGCTTGCTTCCCTCGCTTAGATACGAACGGCTTTGCCCATGCCCTGGCCCTAGGATCTCCCAATCCTCTAAGCAGACAGCGCCCCTTCTACGATATCGCTGTAGGGGCGGGGAAAGATCAGCCAAACCTGGCTTTGCGTTTCCACCAAAGCCCGCACCAGCGGCGAGAGCTGGGCAATTTCTGCGTAGCCGTCTTCGGTTTTGAGCTGGATCCCTTGGTCGTAAAAGCTGTAGCCCTGGACGTGGGCGGAGCGGATTCCCAGATAGCTTTCTGGATCCAAGCCATCTCGCTGCATCTTCTGGCTTAGAGTTGCCACCAGCTCTTGGCGTCGCTCGGCTGGCAAGCGGGTGAGGTTGCGGGCTTTGAACAGATCCCGCTCCAGGTAGCGCCGCGCCAGATCCGCCAAGATGGGATCCTTCCCCACCATAGCCCAAAAGCGGAAAGGGTAGCTGAACATCACATCGTCAGCGGCCAGGTAGAGGGGCAAAGGCAGCTCGAAGGGATCCCCCTTTTGCGCCGCCAGCGCGGCCCAGCACCAGGCGCTCAGGATGGGATCCAACTCGATCTCCCCCTTTTGCAAAAGGATCTGGGCCCGCTTGAAGAGGCGATCCAAAATGAAGCGGGCGCAGAGGCTCTTGGGGTGCTGGTAGACCTGGGTGTACATGAAGTAGCGCACCACCAGGTAATGTTCGATGGCTCCCAGGCCTTTGCGGGCGGGAATGGAGAGGGATCCCGTCTCCGGGTCGTAGTCCAACACCGTGAGGATGCGATCCAGATCCAGGTGGCCGTATTGGGCGCCGGTGAGCAGGCTGTCGCGCATGAGGTAATCAAAACGGTCGCAGTCCAGTTGGCTGGCAATGAGCTGCCCCACCAGCGGCAGGGGGAAGCGTTTCTGCCACACCTGCTCCAGTTGAGCGGGCAGTTGCGGGTCGAACTCCGCCAGAAGAGTCGCCACCTGGGGATCCTCGCGTACAATGCGGGCCGTCCAGACCTCATGGCGGCAGCCAAAAATCTCCTCCCCTGCATGGCTAAAAGGAGGGTGCCCAATGTCGTGCAGCAGGGCGGCAACCAGGGTAACGGCGCGGTAGGGGCGCAGCTCCGGGTAGCGGCGGGCCAACTTGTCGAGCAGCCGCCGCGTAACCTGCAGCACCCCCACCGAGTGGGTAAAGCGGGATCCCTCGGCCCCGTGGAAGGTCAAAAAAGCGGTGTCCAACTGGCGGATGCGGCGCAGGCGTTGGAAGGCCGGTGTGTCGATGAGGCGAATCAGCAGCGCCTCAACCGGATCCCCGCCATCCAGGCTGATGGCGCCGTGCAGGGGATCGTGGTAGGTGCGGGACTTGCAAAAGCGCAGCGCCATACTCCCACCATACTCGCCGATTGGCCGATCTTTGGTTAGCCTGTCTGGGGGGCTTCCCGCCCCGCCCGACCCCTGCCCAGTCTTTCCAAAGCTACCCCCTTGCACCTGCTTTCTTTGCCGACAGATGCAAGCGTCCAGATACCGAAAAAACCGACCTCCAGACCCTCAGACGGCTGGGCTGCTCCTCCTCTCAATCCTAATTTTGCTGCTCGGATCAGGGCTAGCCGCCTGTTCTGCCGCTTCGAAATCCCCTCTGCCTGCTGTGCCCGGCCCACCCGCCCTCACCCGCTACGTTGCCCTGGGAGCCAGCGATGCCGTCGGCTTCAACGCCTCCATCTCCTGCGATGGCCCGGCCAACGCGGCCGGCACCCGTCCGCAGCGCTCAGAACCCCTGGACTGCCCCAATGGAACGGGGTATGTCCCTCGCCTGGCCCGCCTGCTGCCCGGCCCGGTGGAGCTCATCAACTTGGGCCGCTCGGGAGCGGTGCTCAGCCCGGCCATGCAAGCCCTGCGGGAAGGGATCCCGGCCAACCTGCTCCAGGATCAAGTGCCGCGCATCCCTCCCAATGCTGACCTAATCACCATCTGGGTGGGCGGCAACGACACCAACGCCATTGTTTTTGCCGCCGCCCAACGGGCCCTGCAGGGGGAGGATCCCTTGCCCTTTGTCGAGCGCCAGATCCAACAATTTGCCGCCGACTACCAAACCCTGCTGCAGGCGGTGCACGCCCGCGCCCCCCAAGCCCGCCTGGCAGTGGCCAACCTGCCCAACTTTGCCCTGATCCCCTTGGGCCAGCAGCAGCCCAGCAGCCTGCGCCGACTGCTGGCTCTGGTCTCCGTCGGCCTCAGCCAACGGGCCATCAACCCCTTGAGCCAGCAAGGGATCCCGGTGGTGGACTTGCTCTGCGATCCCCGCTCCTACCGCCGCGAATCCTTCTTTCCCGGCCCGCTGGCCGACGGCTTCCACCCCAACGACCGGGGCTACGCCGACCTGGCCGAGGCCTTCCTGAGAGCCCTGCAGCAGCCCGTTCCGCCCCAAAACCGCTGCCCGCCCTTTAGCGACGTGGGATCCCTTTCTCCCGAAGCGTTGGCCGCCCTTGGCAAGGCAGAGCTCTCTTCCAGCAGCTTTCCGGCAGCAGAGCTCAACCCCCCCGGCCCAGGGAAGAAGGAGGAGACCTGAGCGCCAGCCACCCGGTCTTACGAAGCCGCCACCGCCGCCGAGGAGCGCCGCCGCCGCCCCAGGGCTATCCGTTCCTGTTCTGTCTTCGTCTCCCCTGTGGGCAGAGCAGTTACAGGTACAGACTCCTCCTCAGGCGATTGCACAAAAACCAGCACCGTCGGCTTGCCGGGCAACTGTTCCCGCACAAAGCGGCGCACCACCCGCTCCACTTCTGCCTTGAGGCCGGCCCAGTCAATATCCAGCCTGCCCCGCTCCAGCGAGCGGGCAAAGCGCGGCCAAGCTTGCTTGAGGGTGTCCTCCAGCAGGGGTTTCAGGTCGGATCCCTTGAGAGAGGTGCCCTCGCCTGCTAGGCCCAAGCTTTGCACCTGCGGCGTGCAGAGCAACTGGCCCCTGCCATCCAAGCTGATCACCACCGTCAGCATGCCATCTTTGGCCATCTGCTGGCGCTCTTGCAGCATCTCGTCCATCACCACCCCATCGTGGGAAGCGGCGATCATCTGCAGGCCAGAAGGCACTTTGTCTACAATGGCAATGCGCTCCTGGTTCACCTCCACCACATCGCCGTTGCCGATGATCACGATGTTTTCCCGCGGGATCCCCATGCTCATCGCCGTTTCGGCGTGCTTGACGAGCATGCGGTACTCCCCGTGGGTAGGAACAAAGAACTTGGGGCGCGTGAGGGCGATCATCAGCTTTTGGTCTTCCTGACAGCCGTGGCCGGAGACGTGTAGCCCCTTGTCCTTGCCGTAGATGACATCGGCTCCCAGCTCCATCAGCTTGTCGATGACCCGCGTTACTGCGAGCGTGTTGCCGGGAATGGGGTTGGCCGACCAAATCACCGTGTCTCCTGGCTTGATCTGCAACTGCGGATGCTCGCCGTTGGCAATGCGGGTCAGAGCAGCCAGCGGCTCGCCTTGGGATCCCGTGGTGAGGATGATCACTTTGTCGTCCGGCAGGCTGTTGATGACATGCATCGGCTGCAGCGTCTCGTCCTTGCAGCGGATGTAGCCCAGGCGCCGCGCGTGAGCCACCACGTTCAACATCGAGCGCCCCAGCAAAGACACCACCCGGCCCTGCTGCTCAGCAATCTGCAACACCAAGTTGAGGCGATGTACCGAAGAAGCGAAGGTAGTGATGATCACCCGTCCCTTGGCTCCCGCAATCGCCTTGGTAAGGCCTGGCACTACCGAGGCTTCGGAAGGAGTAAACCCGGGCACCTCGGCGTTGGTGGAGTCGCTAATCAGACACAGCACCCCCTTTTCCCCGTGCTCGGCCAGCCGCTGCAGGTCGAAGCGCTCCCCATCCACCGGTGTGTGGTCGATCTTGAAGTCGCCCGTCTGGATGACAACACCCACCGGCGTGTGCAGAGCCACCGTGAAGCTGTCGGGAAAAGAGTGGGTATTGCGGATGAATTCGGCAAAAAAGTTCTTGCTCAGGGGCACGATATCTCGCGGCCCGACCGGGCGCAATTCTGTGCGGTTCAACAGCCCCACCTCGCGCAGCTTGTCCTCCAGCAGCGCCAGCGCCAAACGCGGGCCATAGATAACCGGAATGTCGAATTCTCGTAGGTGATACGGGATCCCGCCAATGTGATCTTCGTGGCCGTGGGTAACTACCATCCCCCGCACCTTGTCCCGGTTTTGCTTGATGTAGGTCATGTCCGGCAGCACGATGTTGATGCCGTGCATGCTCTCATCGGGAAAAGCCAAACCGGCATCCAGCAGGATGATGTCATCCTCGTAGCGGAAGGCCCAGGTGTTTTTGCCGATCTCCCGCTCGCCTCCTAGCGGGATCATCTGCAGAGAGGAAGTGGGCTTAGCTGCCGAAGCCGCAGGACGGGAAGCGATCGAAGTACGTGGTGTTGGCATACTAGCTTTAGATCCTCAACAGTGACAGTCAAACAACAGACGAAAACTGGTATAGACAAATCCCAGCAAACTTACCCGCAAGGTCATAGGTAAAAGGCGGATTCCGCTGTTGCAATTTACCTCTTTCCCAGTTGGGAAAAAGCAAAAATTAGAAGGAAAACTGTCTTAATCACAGCTCAAACGCCACAGAAGACCCCCTAACCCTTAAAAAACTCTCGTCATGGTAAAGGTAAAACCTAAGAAAATAATCGAATCATGAAGCCTTCGCCGTCCTTCGTTCGGATCCCTGCGCTTCAGCCAGGAGGCCCATTTCTTGCAGCACTTGCCGTAAAACCTGTAAAGAACCGCCCTGGAGAGGCACCAGCGGAGGGCGCACCTGCCCCACTAGCCAACCCTGCATCTCTAGCGCTGCTTTGATCGGAACAGGGTTGGTCTCAATAAACAAAGCCTTAAACAGCGGAAACAGACGCAAATGATAAGTCAAGGCTTGGTCGTGTTGTCCCCTGCTGTAGCTTTGAATCAATTCCTGCAGTTGCGGCCCAACTAAGTGGCTAGCTACACTGACCACACCGCTGCCTCCCAAAGATAGGATCGGCAATGTCAGAGAGTCATCTCCTGAGTAGATGCCGAAATGTGAGGGAGTGAGCCGCCGAATTTCCGAGACTGCGTCCATTATACCACTAGCTTCCTTGATGGCGACAATCGTTTCCAACTCCGCCAATTTCGCCACAGTTTCCGGCTGCAGGCTCACCCCCGTCCGACCAGGAATGTTGTAGAGCATGATGGGCAGGTCGCTGGCTTGGGCGATCGCCTTAAAGTGCTGATAGAGGCCAGCTTGGGTGGGTTTGTTGTAGTACGGCACCACCTGTAAAGAGCCATCCAAGCCCAATTGGGCAGCTTTTTTGGTGGCTTCAATGGCTTCGCGGGTGGAGTTGGATCCCGTCCCGGCGATAACTTTAGCCCGACCGGCCACCGCATCTCGCACCACGCGGAACAGTTCGTACTCCTCTTGCCAGGTTAGGGTGGGAGACTCGCCGGTGGTGCCACAGACCACGAGACCATCGCTGCCATGGGTTACCAAGTAATCGGCCAAACGAGCAGCTTCTTCGTAGTTAAGCTCCCCCTCAGGTGTAAAGGGAGTCACCATTGCCGTCAGCACGCGACCGAAATTCACAGGTTGCCTCTCCCCATCAACCACACCGCTCGCCATCGCCGGTCTGTGACCCCGCAAAATCCAATGCTGCGGGCTAGAGCCTTGATTATCCCCTTATCATAGCTGCCTTTGGGCCAGGGATCCCGTTTGGCCGAGGGGGCTGCTTGCCAAGGCCCGGCTCACCGGTTGCTTCAGACCGGCTAAAAAGGAGATAACCTAGAGAGGGCAGACCGTTTGAACCCAGAATGTACGGCTGCTCACCAACTCTGCCTCCAGTCGTGGGGTCAGCAGCCTTCTTGCTTTCGACCTTTGAGCTTCGAGGATTGCGATGGACGCCCTAGCCGCCCTAAAAGCGCGCATCTCCGCCGACAAGTTCGATCCCAGCCGCTCTTTATCGGAGATGGAGATCCAAGAGCTGGTTGCCTATGCTACGGAAGCCCCCTCTTCCTTCAACATCCAGCATTGGCGGTTTGTTGCCGTCGCCGATCCTGCAGATAAAGATCGCCTCAAGGCCCTGGCCTACAACCAGCAGAAGGTGGCGGATGCGGCGGTGGTGTTTATCATCTTGGGGGATCTGAAGGGCTATGAGAAGCTGCCTGAGATCGCCCAAAGGGCCGTTGCCGCCGGGATCCTCCCTCCTGAGCGGGCGGAAAGTTGGGTAAGCATGGCCCAAGCCACCTACGCCAACAACCCCACCTTGGCGCGGGACGAGGCGATTCGCTCCGGGGCGCTGGCGGCCATGGCACTGATGATCGCGGCGCAGGCAAAGGGTTTGGTGAGCGGGCCGATGATCGGCTTTGACCCTGAAGGGGTCAAGCGAGAGTTTGGGATTGCCGATCGCTACGTGCCGGTGATGCTGCTGGCGGTGGGCTACCCTGCGCCCGGCAACTTGCCGCGCAAGCCTCGCTTGGGGGTGGATGAAGTTCTGGCCTTTGGGCGAGGGCGGGAGTTTTAGCTAATCCGCCGTTCGCGCTAGCGGGACGTAGTCCTGGAAGCCCCGCTCTGTACCCCCCTATATCCCAGCCCCCCAGTCCCCCAGCCCCCCCGTATACGGGGGGATATAGGGGGGCGGAGGGATGTAGGGGGGCGGGCCGGCCAGAGTCAGGATGAGAGGCGGGAGCGTTCAACAGGTACAATGCATTCATCATGAGAACCGCTTACCAGTACC
>NZ_JBSSDI010000057.1:0-9229 GCF_054060575.1 Thermostichus sp. MS-CIW-15
TCAGCGTCGCGTAGTGACAACGGAAACGGACAGAATGCTATCGCTTCACCGCTGAGCAGTAATGCTCAGCAGTGTTCAGCGTAAATGTATCAGCAGCTTCTTGGAGCGGATCCCATGGCCGGCAGCACGACCGAGTCTTTGCGGCAAGTCTACGAGGAACTGCCCTATCCCAACGTGCCCGTTGAGGCCTCAGGGCGCAACGCCATCGGCAGCCTATACCGCTCAAGCTGGACGACGGCCCAATACGCCCGCACCCGCGCCATCCTGCCCAGCGAGGGGATCGCCATCCTCAATGTCGGCTGTGGCTCCGGCTGGGAGACCTTGATCTTGGCGGAGGCCAACCCGGGGGCACGGCTGGTGGCCTGCGACCTCTCGCCGGAGTCGGTGCGGGCGACGGAGCGACGCCTGCGCTACCACGGCTTCGGAGAGGTGGAGCTGTACGCCCTCGACCTGCTGGAAATTGAACAACTGGGGCAGCAGTTTGACTTCATCAGCCTCAACGACGTGCTCTATTTGCTCGAGGATCCGGTGGCGGGCTTGAAGGCGCTCAAGCGGGTGCTCAAGCCGGACGGCATCCTGCGGGCCAACCTGCACCACGCCTACCAGCGGCAGGTGATCTTGCGCATGCAGGAGGCGTTCCGGCTGCTGGGGTTGTTTGATCTGCCCACGCCCGAAGCCTGCCAGCGGGTGCGGGAGTTCATGGCCAGCCTGGCCTCTGACGAGCTGCGGGTCTCCCTGCACTGGGATCCCCAGATCTACAGCGACGACACCAACATCCGCGCCAACTACCTCTTGCCCGGCGACAAGGGGTTTTTAATCCCAGACTTGATGCGTATGCTCCAGGAGGCGGAGCTGGGCTTGGTTTGCCTGGTGGACTACGCCGACTGGGATCCGGCGCTGCTGTTCAAAGACAGGGCGATGCCGGCCTGGCTGCAGGTGGAGCTGGACAAGCTCTCTCCCGCCGAGCAAAACCACTTCTACGAGCTGATCTACCCCGACCACCGCCTGATCGACTTTTGGGCCGAGCACCCCGGCTCTTCCCTGGTCTTGCCCTGGAGCGACGCCGAATGGCTGGAGGGCAGGGTGCAGCTCAACCCCATCCTGATGGACAATGCCGAATTTCGCCGCAACTTCGCCCAGGCCTACGAAAAGAAGCTGGAGTTTACTATGAACTGGCCGGGGGCCAGCCGCGGCCGCCTCGCCATTCCGGCTCCCCAGATGGCCTGGCTGGGATCCCTCTTGCAGGGGCCAGTGGCGGTGGCCAGCTTGATCGAGCAGGCGGCCCAAGCCCATCAGATAGAACCGGAAGCGGCCCAGGAGCAGGTGCTCACCTACCTGGCGGGGCTGGAGTCGTTTCTGTTTGTGATGTTGGATCCCAGCCCAGCTTCTCTTGGCGCAGAAGGGGCTTGAAATGGCGGCAATCTGGGCCCCGCCTTGGGCGCGCAGGGGAGCGGATCCCTAGCGATCCACCAGGCGCAGCTCAAAGGTGAGGATGTTGGCGGCCAAAATTTCCAAGGCTCCCCCCTCGATGAGCTCGCGGCTGAGGGCAGCCCCGGAGCCACTTTGTTGGATCAATTCTCGGCTGCGGCGCATCGTCTCCTGGCGCTGGGGATCGTCCACGACCACCTGCCGCTGGTTGGAGAGGCTGAGGCGGTAGTAGTGGGGCAGCTCGCCGCGGGTGGCGTCAATGGCCAAGTTGGTTTCCTCGGGGGCGACGCGGAAGGGGGCGCGGGCGGTGAGGAGAGCCACCTGGATATCCTGATCCCGCCCGTCGAGGCCCTCTAGCTCCGAGATGTCGATCTGCAAGCGGAGGGTGTCGCGGTCGCGGCTGAGGCGCTCCACCCGCACCTGGTTGAAGCCGACGGCAAACTCCCGCTCCGGCTCGCCAAACCGCTGGATGGTGGACTGCAAGACCGACTCTTCGTTGAGGGGGGTAACCCGGATCAGGTAGTCCCAGTTCTGGACAAAAGCATACTCATTGGGCCCGACGCGGACATTGGGATCCACCAGATTGGCGGTGGGGCCGGGGCTGCCGGCCCGGCTGAGGGCCACCAGGTACCAGTAGTTGGGGCTGATGGGCAAGCCCATGGTCATGCGCACTTCCAACACCGGCCGCGCCCAAGCGGCAGCCGCCGTGAGGGCTGTGATGGCTGCTGCCCCGAGGCAGCTCCACAGCCAGTGCTGAGGACGAAGCTGAAGCTGCGGTGGGCGAAACCAGGTTACGGCCACAGTTCTCATGTCAGCTTTTTTAACCCCGGCAACTCGCCTTCGCGCCAGGCAACAAAAGACCCGCTGCTTGCGCGACAACTTTGGAACAGTCTAGCCGAAGATGGCCGTTGTCCGGCCAGTTGGGGCTCTGGATCCCGAAGCTGGGCTTTTGGCTAAGCCTACACAGAGGGATAGCTTGGTAGCCTCGCACTTTAGCGCGGGGCGGAAAAGCCCGAGAGCGACTTTAGTCGCTTACCAATGATGTGGGTCATTGATATAGTTTTGAATTACCTCAGCGCTAGCATTCCCCGCAGTACAGAAAAAATAACTTCTGCTCCAAAGGCTAGGTAGTTTTCGCAGGTTAGGAAACTTCTGCCTTAAATATTTGGAAGCTCTACTTTTGAATGCTTTTACCACAAGATGAATTGGGTCGGTAGGCTTAATCTCAAGAAACAGGTGGACATGGTCTGGAGCTATTTCAATCGCTCTCACATGCCAACCCTTCTCGCTAGACAGCTCCTGCCATAGCTCAAACAACCTGTTCCTGACTTCTCCTACCAAGACCTTTTTCCTTCTCTTTGGGCAAAAAACGAGGCGAACAACCGCTAGCCCCACAGCATGGTTGTAGTGATTGTACCGTTGGCTTCCCTCTCGCATTGTTGCTTACTTATGTTAGACTGCAGTTATCATGCCACTTACCAACAAGTATGGGGTACGGCTGTCAGCAGGTTCTCGTCAGGGACAGGGAGCTACTCCCCGTATTAGAGTACTTGTGTCAACAGTCTAATAAGGTGTACAACTGCGCTTTGTACTATGCGCGACAAGTCTATTTCAAAACAAAGCGATTGGCAAGCTATGGTGAGCTTTGCGCTGAAATGGTGAGAACCAAAAACAAGCACTTTATCGCAATGTATGTTTCCGCCGCACAACAGACGTGTAAGTCTGTAGCTGAGGCACTAAGTAGTTTTAAGACAAAGCTGAAACTTTTCTTGCAAGAAGAGATTAGCTTAAGACCAAACCTACCGCGCTACCGTAAGAAGGGAATGTTCACGGTAGCATACCCGAAGAAGTGGCTTAAGTTCCAAGAAGGAAGAGTCAGAGTGCCGCTCGGCAACCAGGTCAAAGCTTGGTTTGGGATAGACGCTTTCTGGATACGATTTCCTACCAACTTAGATTGGAAAAATATTAAGGAGCTAAGAATTCTGCCCAGGCATGGGGTGTTCTACTTGGAGTGGATCTATGCTAAGCCCGCTCAACCGCAATCGCTGGATCCAAAAAAGGTACTAGCAATTGACCACGGAGTAAACAACTGGCTTACGTGCGTTAGCAACTTAGGGCATAGCTTCATCATTGACGGACGCAAAGTCAAATCCTTTAACCAGTGGTACAACAAGGAGGTGGCTAGGCTTAAGACTGACAAGCCGCAGGGGTTTTGGTCGCAGAAACTTGAGCGAATTACGGAAAAAAGAAGCCGGAGGATGCGAGATGCAATTCACAAAGCTGCGCGCAAGGTCATTGACTTCTGTTTGCACCACTCGATTGGGAGAATCATCTTTGGTTGGAACAAAGAACAAAAGCAAGAATGCGGTTTAGGGAAGGTCAATAACCAAAACTTTGTTTTAATTCCAACAGGTTGGTTAAAGGAGCGTATTGCGGAATTATGTCAGCACTATGGCATTGAGTTTATCGAGGCGGAGGAGGCGTACAGTTCGCAGGCGAGCTTCCTAGATGGAGATGAGCTACCTAATTATGGTGAAAAACCCGACGGGTGGAGACCCTCTGGGAAGCGTGTCAAGCGGGGCCTGTACCAAACGGCAAAGGGGTGGTTGGTCAACGCTGATGCTAATGCTGCCGCCAACCTGCTTAAGAAAGTCAGCAGAACCTTGGGGCTTTGCCTTAAGGAACTGTCTAGAGGCGCTTTGACAACGCCGTTACGGGTCCTTCTGTGGACTGCGTAAGAATCCCCCGCCTTCAGGCGGCGGGAGTGTCAACTTAGTTCTGGATTGGGAAGGATGGCCAGCGCTTTTGCACAGGCACAGGAAGGCACAGGCTCATTACCTTGGTTGGTTGAGCCAATGCAGATGGGGGATCCCTCTGTTTGGGTGCTCGTTGGGGGAGCAGGTTGAGGATGCGATTGCGAACAGTTCTGCCGCTGTTGGGTTTTTCTTTGCTCCTGGCTGCCTGTCGGCCCGGCGGGCCCCCTCGCGGCATGGAGAGTGGAGAAGGCCAGCCGACACCGGTGGCCATCGGCGCCGTGGAAGAACGGCTCATTCAGGAGACGTCGGAGTTCATCGCAAGCCTCGGATCCCAGCAGGTGGCCAGTATTCGGCCCCAGGTGAGCGGCCAGGTGACCCAGGTGTTCGTGCGGCTGGGATCCCAGGTTTCTGCCGGGGCGCCTCTGTTTGCCATCGACAGCCGGCAACAACAGGCGGCGGTGGCCGGCCAAGCGGCCGGGATCGCGGCGGCTCAGGCCAACCTGGAGAGCAGCCGAGCCGTGCTCAGCCAATTGCGGGCGGATCGCCTGCGGCTGGAGGCAGCGGCGGAGTTCGCCCGGGATCAACACCAGCGCAACCTGCGCCTCTTGGCCGAGGGGGCCATCAGCCAGGCGCAAGTGGATCAGTCCAGCCGCGATCTGCGCCAGGCGGAGGCGGCCTTGGCGGCGCAACAGGAGCAGATCCGGGCCCAAGAGGCGGCCATTGTGCGGGCAGAGCGGGAGGTGGAGCGGGCCCGGGCCGAGGCGGAGCGGCAGCAGGTGCAATTGCAGTTTTTCCAGGTCACGGCTCCCTTTGCCGGTATTGTCGGGGAAGTGTTGGTGCGGCAGGGGGACTATGTGACGCCCCAGACGGTTTTGACCACCCTGACCCAAACCCAGGCGCTGGAGCTGAACCTGAATATCCCGCTGCAGCAGGCCCCCCGCCTGCGCATCGGCACACCGGTGCAGATCTTGGACAGCCGCGGCGAGGTGATCGGCACCAGCCAAATCTCTTTCATCGCGCCTGAAGCCGATGCCAGCACGCAATCGGTGCTGGCCAAGGCCCTGCTGGAGAACCCCGCCGGCCAGTTGCGCAAGGCCTACGGCCCGCTGGTGCGACCAGCCCAGTTTGTGCGAACCCGCATCCTCTGGGAGGAGCGGCCAGCTTTGCTGGTGCCGGCAACGGCGGTAGCCCGTCTGGGCGCCCAAACCTTTGTCTACACGGTGCAGACGACAGAGCCACCTGAGGAGGGCAAGCCCCCCGGGGCGGTGGCGGTGCAAAGGCCGGTGCGGCTGGGATCCCTCTACGGCAACAGCTACGAGGTGCTGGAGGGGCTGAAGGCCAACGAGCCGATTGTGCTGAGCGGCCTGCAAAAAATCCGCGATGGCGCCCCGATTGTCGATGAGGTGCTTTTGCAGCAGAGGATGCAAGGGGAGGGGAGACCGCCTGGATCCCCGCCCTAGATTTCTCCTCTTGAGCGGTTTCCCAACTTGGTCATCCCCTTCTACTCCTTACGCGGATCCCTGGCCTATGTTTGTCGACTTTTTCATTCGCCGTCCTGTTTTTGCCAGCGTCTGCTCCATCATCATTGTGCTGGTGGGAGCGGTGAGCATTCCCCTATTGCCGGTGGACTACTACCCGCAGGTGGCGCCGCCGGCGGTGAGGGTGACCGCCGTTTACCCTGGAGCCGATGCCGAGACGGTGGAGACGGCGGTAACCAATGTGCTGGAGCAGGAGATCAACGGCGTCGAGGGCATCCGCTACATCTCTTCGGTGAGCAGCAGCAACGGCACCAGCCAGATCACCGTCACTTTCAGCCCGGATCGGGATCTGGACACGGCGGCTGTGGATGTGCAAAACCGGGTGGCACGGGTGCAGGCGCGGCTGCCGGCAGAGGTGATCCAAAACGGCCTTAGTGTAGAAAAGGCCGGCGATAGCGCTTTTGTGCAGGTGGTGGCGCTGCGCTCAGAGGCAGGGGAATACGACGAGCTGTTTGTGAGCAACTACGCCGAGCTGTTCGTGCGCGATGCCCTGCGGCGCATTCGCGGCGTCAGCGATGTCATCGTCTTCGGGGAGCGCACCTATGCCATGCGCATCTGGCTGGATCCGACGCGGCTGGCCGGCTATGGGCTGACGGCGCTGGATGTGGTGAACGCCGTGCGCCAGCAAAACATCCAGGTGCCTGCCGGACAGATCGGCAGCCAGCCCAGCCCGCCGGATCAGCAGGTTCAGATCAGCGTCCAGGCCACGGGGCGGCTGTCGCAGCCGGAGGAGTTTGCCCAAATTGTGCTCAAAGCCAGCCCCGACGGCAGCTTGGTGCGCATTGCCGACGTGGGTCGGGTGGAGCTGGGGGCCCAAAGTTACGATACGTTCTTCCGCATCGGCGGCCAGGAGGCGGTGGGGATCGCCATCACCAAGCAGCCGGATGCCAACGCCTTGGAGGTGTCGCGGCAGGTGCGGCAGACGTTGGCGGAGCTCTCCCGTAGCTTCCCGCCCGGCTTGATCTACGAGATCGCCTTCGACGCCACGCTGTTTATTACGGAGTCGGTGCAGGAGGTGATCTTCACCCTGCTGCAGGCTATTGTCCTGGTGGTGCTGGTGCTGTTTATCTTTTTGCAGGATTGGCGCATCACTCTCATCCCCACTGTCACGATCCCGGTGGCGCTGCTGGGGACGTTTGCGTTTGTGCGCCTGTTCGGCTTTTCCATCAACACCCTGACCATGTTCGGCCTCACCTTGGCCACCGGCCTGGTGGTGGACGACACCATCGTGGTGGTGGAGAACATCTCCCGCTACATCCGCGACCGCGGCATGCGGCCTCTGCAGGGGGCCTCGGCGGGGATGAACGAGGTCCTGGGGGCGGTGATCGCCACGACGCTGGTGCTGTTGGGCCTGTTTGTGCCAATCGCGTTCTTTCCCGGCACCAGTGGCCGCATCTACCGGCAGTTTGCCGTCACCATTGCCGTATCGGTTTCGCTGTCTACCTTCAATGCCATTACCCTGGCTCCGGCGTTGTCGGCGCTGCTGATCCGCCCCCGTTCGGAGCAGATGTTTTGGCTGTTGCGCTGGTTTGACCGGGCCGTGGAAGGGATCCGCGCCGCCTATCGTCGGTTCCTGGAGCTGGTGGTGAAGCTGCGGCTGCTGGTGGTGGCGGGGTTTGTCGCCTGTCTGGGCCTCACCTACTGGCTGTTCCAGGTCGTGCCGACCGGGTTTGTGCCGGATGAGGATCAGGGCTTTTTCATCACCATCATCCAGGGGCCGCCGGGGGTTTCTCTCAATTACACCGACCGGGTCATCCGGCAGGCCAGCGCCATTTTGGACGGGATCCCGGAAATCGAAAACCAGGTGATCGTGGGGGGGTTCAGCTTTACCGGGCCCTCGCCGGGGAACGGGTTAATCTTCGCCACCCTCAAGCCCTGGGACGAGCGGCGGCGACCGGAACAATCGGCGCAGGCGATTGTCAACCGGCTGTTCGGGCCCTTTTTGGGCGGGATCAGCCGCTCGTTGGTGATCCCGATTTTGCCGCCAGCCATTCCCGATTTGGGGGTTACGGGCGGGTTCACCTTCCAGCTCCAGGATCGGGGGGTGAACGATTTCAACCTGCTGCAGCAGACGGCCAACACGCTTTTCTTCGTGGGCAACGCGCCGCCCCCGCCGGGCCAACCCCCCCTGGGCGTGCGGATTAACCCGCCCACCTTCAACGCCAACTCCCCCCGGTTGCAGGTCAAGGTGGATCGGGACATGGCCCAGGTGCTGGGGATCCCTCTGTTGGATGTCTTCGGCACGCTGCAGACGCTGCTGGGGGGCACCTATGTCAACGATTTCGACCTGTTCAACCGCAACTACCGGGTCTATGTGCAGGCGGATCAGGCTTTCCGGGGCAGCCCCGAACGTATCGGCCAGTTCTACGTGCGCAGTGGGCAGGGGCAGCTTTTGCCCTTGAGCACCCTGGTTCAGGTGGAGGAGACCACCGGCCCTGCAATCATCAACCACTTCAACCTCTTCCGCTCGGCGGAGATCCAGGGCAGCCCGCTGCCGGGCTTCAGCTCAGGGCAAGCCATTCGGGCTATGGAAAGTCTGGCTGCCCGCTTGCTGCCGCAGGGGTTTGGCTTCGAGTGGTCGGGCCTGTCCTTGGAAGAGATCGAGTCGGGGGGACAGGCGCCGCTGATCTTCGCTTTGGGGTCGGTGTTCGTCTTCCTGGTGCTGGCGGCCCAATTTGAGAGCTATGTGGATCCCTTGATCATTCTGCTGGCGGTGCCGCTGGCGGTTCTGGGGGCGCTCTCGGCCCAACTGCTGCGGGGCCTGGCCAACGACATCTTTTGCCAGGTGGGGCTGGTGATGTTGATCGGTCTGGCCAGCAAGAACTCGATCTTGATCGTGGAGTTTGCCAACCAACTGGTTGCCCAGGGGATCCCGCTGGTCAAGGCCGCGATCCAGGCGGCGGAGACCCGTTTCCGCGCCATCCTCATGACGGCCCTGAGCACGATCCTGGGGATTTTCCCGCTGGCCGTGGCCAGTGGCGCCGGGGCTGCCAGCCGCCAGTCTCTGGGCACGGCTGTTATCGGCGGTATGTTCGTCTCGACCCTGCTCAGCCTGCTGGTGGTGCCGGTGCTCTATGTCGTGATCAAGAGAATCCAGGCGCGAGTTTTGGGGAGCGAATCCCGTGGGGATCTGGCCCATCTGCCGCCGCCGGAGGATCCCAAGGGTCTGTTGCCGGAAGAATCGACTTGATTGCAGGGCAAAACCTATGGCTGTGGATTCCAGCTTTTTCCAGCGACAGGGTTGGTAGGCCAACCACGCTGAAAGAGCGCCCAGCCACCCTCTTGCAGGAGCGGTGCAGAGTGCTGTCTTTCCCTCTTCTGCTTACGCAAGCGGCAGTCGGCCAAGTACAACAGGTCAGCTAACCAGAAGATTCACCCGATGGTGGCTGGGGGGCGGGCGGCGCTGCAGGAAGGGAGCATGACTCTAGTCAATGATATGCTGGACTATACTGAAAATAATGCCCAGTATGTTCAGTATGGCTGCTTGGTATGGCTAGGTATGTAAAA
>NZ_JBSSDI010000058.1:0-7639 GCF_054060575.1 Thermostichus sp. MS-CIW-15
TCAGCGTCGCGTAGTGACAACGGAAACGGACAGAATGCTATCGCTTCACCGCTGAGCAGTAATGCTCAGCAGTGTTCAGCGTAAATGTATCAGGTTGCTCTTCTGGCCCAGCGAGGGCCCCTTTTTCGCTTCCTGAGGACTGTTGCGGGAGGTCATGATGCCCCATTCCATGAGCCGAGCAGAGACCCTAGCTCCCATCCATGTGGTGGGTGGGGGGCTGGCGGGGACAGAAGCCGCCTGGCAGATTGCCCAGTTGGGGGTGCCCGTCATCCTGTCGGAGATGCGCCCTGTGCGGCAGAGCCCGGCCCACCACACGGATCAACTGGGAGAGCTGGTGTGCAGCAATTCCTTCGGGGCCCTAGCCAGCGACCGGGCGGCAGGCCTGCTCAAGGAAGAGCTGCGCCAACTGGGATCCCTGGTCATCGCCACCGCCGATCGCCACGCCGTGCCGGCAGGGGGAGCCCTGGCCGTGGATCGGGCCCGCTTTAGCCAGGCCCTAACGGAAGCCATCGCCAACCATCCCCTCATCACCCTGCGCCGGGAGGAGGTGACCGGGATCCCGGAAGGGATAGCCGTCCTCTGCACGGGCCCGCTGACCAGCGAGCCCTTAGCTAAGGCGCTGCAAGCTTTTACGGGCCTGGAATACCTGAGCTTTTTTGACGCTTCCAGCCCCATTGTTACCGGGGATTCCCTCAACCGGGCGGTGGTGTTTCAGGCTTCCCGCTACGACAAGGGGGAAGCGGCCTACCTCAACTGCCCCATGACCGAGGCGGAGTACGAGCGCTTCTGGCAGGCGCTGGTGGAGGCCGAGCAGGTGCCCCTCAAAGACTTTGAAAAGGAGGAGCGCAAGTTTTTCGAGGGCTGCCTGCCCATTGAAGAAATGGCCCGCCGCGGCAAAGATACTCTCCGCTTTGGGCCCCTGAAGCCGGTGGGGCTGGTGGATCCGCGCACGGGATCGCGGCCCTATGCGGTGGTGCAGTTGCGCCAGGAGGACAAAGCGGGCAAGCTGTGGAACCTGGTGGGCTTTCAAACCAATTTGAAGTGGGGAGAACAGCAGCGGGTCTTTCGCCTCATCCCTGGCCTGGAGGCGGCGGAGTTTGTCCGCTTTGGCGTGATGCACCGCAACACCTTTTTGAATTCGCCGCAGCTTCTGTTGCCTACGTTGCAATTTCGCCGCCGGCCAACGCTGTTGGCTGCCGGCCAGTTGGTGGGCACCGAAGGCTACGCCTGTGCCGTGGCAGGAGGGTGGCTGGCCGGACAGAACGCCGCCCGCCTGGCTCTGGGGCTGCCTTTGATCACGTTGCCGCCGGAGACGATGATGGGATCCCTATTCCAGTTCATCAGCAGCGCCGATCCCAAGCACTTCCAGCCCATGCCGGCCAATTTTGGCCTCCTGCCGGAGCTGGAGGGGCAAAAAGTTCGCAGCAAACAAGAGCGCTACGCCCGCTACCGGGATCGCGCCTTGGCTGCTCTGGCGGCCACAGGCCTGGTGCGCCAGGCGCAAACTGCCTGAGTTCCCAACCCTGCAGGCGCAAACGGCCAGCTAGCCTGGAATAAAAGGAGGGATCCCGTGCCCATCCTGGTCGTCAACGCCGGCTCCAGCAGCCTCAAGTCCTCTCTCTTTGCAACCGTTGAGGGCAAGGTGGAGGCCACCCCCCTCTGGCAGGCGCAGGTGGACTTTGCCTACCAGTCCGGCCAAGTCTTGATTCAAACTCGGCGGCGGGGCGGCCCCTGGGAATCTTTTCCCCCCCTTGCCCCAGAAGCCGGCATTAGCGGTTTGGCTCCCCTCTTTCAAAGCCTCTGGCAGGGGGAGGGATCCCCGTTGGCCACAGCGGCTGAGATCAAGGCCATTGGCCACCGGGTGGTGCATGGGGGATCCCTCTATCGCCAGCCCACCTTGATTACGCCCGAGGTGGAACAGGCCATCGAGCAACTAAGCCCCCTGGCACCGGCTCACAATCCCCCTGCTCTTGAGGGCATTCGCCTCCTGCGCCAACTGTTGCCTGGGATCCCGCAGGTGGCTGTCTTCGACACCGCTTTTCACCAGCAGATGCCTGCGGCAGCCGCCCTCTATCCTCTTCCCTACGCCTGGGCCGAGCAAGGGATCCGCCGCTACGGCTTCCACGGCATCAACCACGAGCACTGCGCCCGCCGCGCCGCTGAGATCCTGGGCCGGCCCCTGGAAGAGCTGCAGCTCATCACCTGCCACCTGGGCAATGGCTGTTCTCTGGCGGCCATTCGCGGGGGCCACAGCGTCGACACCACCATGGGCTACACCCCCCTGGAGGGCCTGATGATGGGATCCCGCTCCGGCTCGGTGGATCCGGGGATCCTCATCCACCAGTTGCGCCGGGGCATGGACGTGGAGGAGCTGGATCGGATCTTGAACCGGGAATCGGGCTTGCAGGGCGTGTCCGGCCTCAGCAGCGACATGCGAGTGATCCTGGAAGCCATGCAGGCAGGCCATGCCCGCGCCGAGCTGGCCTTTAACCTCTTCATCCACCGCCTGCGCAGCCAGATTGGGGCCATGCTCATGAGCCTGGATCGGCTGGATGCTTTGGTCTTCTCCGGCGGCATCGGGGAAAACGCGGCGCCGGTACGGGCCGCAGCCTGTGCCAACCTAGGCTTTTTGGGGATCCAGATCGACCCAGTTTTCAACGCCGGATCCCCGCGCAACTGCGACATCAGCACCTCTGATGCTCCGGTGCGGGTGTTGGTCATCTCAGCCCAGGAAGACTGGGCCATTGCCAATGCCTGCCAAAAGCTCCTGCAAGAGGAATAGGCGAAGGAGCTCAGGCTGCTTCTAGCCAGGTTTTCTCCTTTCCAAGGACTGGCTCCGTCGAGACCCTCCCGCCACAATGGAGCCAAAGCCCTGGGCAGGGGAGGATAGGAGGAACCCTCCCTTTCTGCCAAGAGAAGACTTGCAACCCAGCTCATTTGAAGGTAACGGAAACCTATGCAGCCTGCCCAACTCCTGAACAGACGGATCCCCCTGCTGTGGCTCCTGGGCGTCGTTTTGGCGGGATGCGGGGAGACGACCAGCAGCAGCCCCCTGCCCCTGCCGACGCCCCTCCCTCCTCCTTCTCTCACCATCACCGATCTCTCGCCCCGCACCGTCCCCGTAGGGCAAACCCCCACCTTTGTCGTCTCCTTCCGCGTCGAGGCTCCTGCCGGGATCCGGGGTTCCAACGCCTTTTTGGCTTCCGTCACCACCCCACTGGGCAATTTCGTAACCCTGGGAGCTTTTGATGCCGCTCAGTTGCCCGGCTGCTTCGTTGGGGCGACCACCTGCACCGTTACAGGGCTGACCCTGACCCAGAATCGCTTTACCCTCACTCAAACGGGATCCCATCAGCTCACCATCAGTGTGTTCGATCGGCAGGAGCGGCTGGGCAGCGGCAGTTTCCCATTTACCGGAGTGCTTTGAAAACGGTTTGGATAAAGACACAGAGGATACTAGTCTTGCAGGATCCCCAGAAACTCAAAACTCACTCTAGGCCCTATCTCTCAGGTGGATTTCTGAGGCTTCCGGCCAAGGGATCAGGCCACCTCGGTCAAACTTGAACGGCCTCGCCGTTCCTGAGGAGATCGAGTTTTGTTGCTTCAAATCGGGTGGGGATAAAGTCGAGTATGTAGTCACTCTAAACATCATGGTCTAAACATCATGAATGAAACCTTTCCGTCTGGCTCCCCTCTCCCTCTGGAAGAGGAGCTGAGGGTGGTCGCGGAAGCGGCGCGGAGCGTTTGGGCACGGTCTCCAGCAGGAATGTAACTCGGAGATCCCAACTCAGGTGATCCGGATCAGCGCAAGCCTTTGGTCGGGGGAATAGGCTACAGTTATCCAAAAAGATAACAAAAGATAACAATTTTGACGAAAAAGACATCTTCTGCTTTTCCCAAGCTGACCTTTCGATATGCTGAAGCCGATCACAGGGAATGGAGGCACTGAACTGTGGAGAATGGGATCGTGTGTCAACTCACTTTAGAATGGACCGAGGCCGACCGGCGCCGATCGCAAACGGTTTCGCCTGTTCCCTCCAAGCTGGTTACCATTGGACGGGATCCGAGCTGTGATGTGGTGCTCAATGACCCAACTCGCTCGGTCTCAGGAGTTCACGCCGGGCTTTATTTTGATCCCAAAACCTTAAACTTTCACATTCGCAACTTAACTCGGGATCGTTTGCCTCCTAAGCAGCCCAACCCCGTCTGGGTGAATGGCCGAAAAATAATTCAGGAAGAGCTTGCGCTTGAGGCCAATAGCCAAATTCAGTTGGGGCACATTGTGCTGAGGGTGAAGTCTATAGAAGTGGCCAGGAAGAATCAGGGGGTTCCCCTCAGCCGCGGCACTTTGGACGCCCTCAAGGTTAAGTGCAGCCGCCTGGAAAACCCTCACTACCTGCCCCCAGAATATCAGGGTCAGAATTGTCCCTACTGTGGACATTTGGTCTTGAGCGCTACCTTGGTGATCCCTCCTCCAGAAGCTGGCAAAGCCCCACAACCTCCTCTCTAGAGGACCAACCCTTTCTATTCTTCTTACAGATCCCAGTGGCTGATCCAAGTCCGTGGGGGATAGAAAAAAGGGATCCCGGGCAAACCAAAAGTGACCTGTGAGGTCGCGCTGTTCTGTGTTTTCTCAATGGCCTCTTCATGATCTTTGTACATGATCTTTGTAAAGGTGAGCAGAAGCTATGCAAATTCAACTGAGCTGGGAAGATCCCATCACCGAAGAACAGCAGGAGCTGATTTTTCCATTGCCTCTTGCCTTGGGCAGGGAGCTGGCCCAATTGCCACAGGAATGGCAAGGTCGAGAAGTGGCGCGGGCTGTGTTTGCCAGCCAGGAGATCTCCCGTTATCACGCCCTCGTCTATCTCGGTGAGGATGGCCAGGTCATCTATGAAGATCGCAGTGCCAACGGCAGCCGCATCAATGGGGAAAAAATCCGTCAGGCACGCCGGGTGCTCCAGGGGGGAGAAGTGGTGGAGCTTGGCCCCTACAGCATCACCGTGGGTTTGGTGTCCCCCAGGGATCCCAATGCCACCCTTTTGACCGGCACCCCTACTCTTTTGCTGGAGCCGCGCACCGAACTGATTCGCCCGGCCACCCAACCCGACACCGCATTTGAGGTTCCCCCGGCTTCCACGGTGGTTTTTACCCCAGAGCAGCTTCCTGAAGTGCGGGCTGGCTCGGATTTTCCGCCGCCGGATTTGTTTCGAGCTGAGCAAATTGCCCTGAGCGCCCTCAAAGCCACCGGACTACCTGTGGAAGAGACCCTCTATTTGGCCTTGGGCGGCGGTATCGGCAGCTTTGTCTGGGTGGATACCCTGCGCATCTACGGGGTCAGACCGGAACACATCCGCGTCATCAGCATTGCCCGCAAACCCTACGAACGGTATGAACGGCTTTTGACCAACTGCCAGATCCCCCGCTGGAAGCGAATTCGCTCTGGCTCCGATTCTTGTCCAGACAACATTTGGGGCTGGCCCGGCTATGCCCTGCGAGATGCTTGGCGTTCCTTTTTCTCCGGCCGATTGTTGGAAGCATTCGGCTTTTTGTGGCAGGTATTTAGTGAGCCCTTGTTGGCAGATACCTATACGCCGCGGGCGGGGGATGTATTTGCCTCAATGGATCGGGAGGCAGCCCGAATTGGTTGGGAGCAAATGTTGTGTTACGGCCATATTCGCGCCATTCGCAAAACGGAGGATGGGCGATATGTAGTGGCCTATTCGGCAACGCGGCCCGGCCATACAGATCACCGTTTTATGGTGGCCAAGTATCTCCATTTGGCAACTGGATATCCGGCCATCAAGTTGCTCAACGACCTGCAGGAGTTTCGCGAAAAAACAGGAGATTTGAGATCGGTGGTACACGGCTATGAGCCTCATGATCACGTTTATGAGCAGTTGGAGAAACAAGGTGGCACCGTCCTAATTCGGGGATTTGGGATCGTCGCCTCTCAGGTGATGGAACGCCTTTACGAAGCCCGCAAAGTCAACCCCCGCATCTCGGTGGTGCATCTGAGCCGTGCGCCCAAAAGCGGTAATCGCTTCGGACGAGCCAAACGGGCAGTGGAGAACCATTGGGAGTTTCAGCCCTTCAACTGGCCCAAGGCCACTTGGGGAGGAGTTCTGCGTGCCAAATTGGAAGCGGCGACCCCCCTGGAACGGCGCGAACTGCTGGAAGCTTGGGGCGGCACCACGACAGCAAGTCGGCGGAAATGGCGGCGGATCGTGCGGCAAGGGTTGCGAGAGGGCTGGTACTCGATTGTGTTCGGCAAGGTGGAGTCGGTGGTTCCCGGCGACAAGGGTAAGCCGGTAACCTACATTCGAGGTACCCACAACAACACGCAATTAAAGGTGGAGGCCGATTTCGTTATCGACTGTACGGGTTTGGTTTCGGATCCCATGACCAATCCTCTCCTCAACGATCTAATTACCCACTACAACCTGCCCCTCAATCCTCACGGGCGCTTGCATGTCTCCAACGACTTTGAGCTGGTGGAGATGCGCAACCGGGATGGGCGAATGTACGCTGCCGGGATCATCACCTTGGGCGGGCCCTATGCGCCGGTGGATACGTTTTTAGGTTTACAGTACTGTGCCCATCGCTCGGTGGAACACCTGGCTCGACTGCGGGCACCGGGGGTCAAAGGCTTAGAAGGGATCCGATCCCTGTGGCAATGGTGCAAGTGGGCCCTAAACATCAGCCCCTAGCTTGCCGACATTGGGCAACGCTCCTGGATTTTGCCGGATGTTTATGGTTATCAACGCTATTGTTGGCGACACATCATGGCTATTCCCCATCCCGTTGAACCTGGTGAAAGGGGTGTTGCGTTGATCCCCAACTCTTCCATACCAAAGGGGGAAGGGTTGGGGGTGAGGGCCAGAAGATTCTCTCAAACAGACCGGGAGCGAAATAGATCCTGATGATCTCGATAGGCAAAACTGCTGGAGGAAAAGATGACTCCGACCTTGATTGGCCGCTGGCAAACTCGCATTTTCTTATTGGCCACCGTTGGTGTTTTGGCAAGTTTACCCTTTTATTTTGGGATCACTGGACATGGCGGCAGCCTCACCTATTTTTGGGTGCTGTTCTACGTAGGTCTGTTTGGCTGTGTTTGGGATGTTGTTTATAACTACCTGATGGGGTGGATGTGGGATCACGATTGGCCTGGGATCCTTCAGCTTTTGGCCGGCATTTGGGAAGGGCTTTTTTTGGGTACAGTCTTGAAGGTGGTGGGTCTTCCTTATATCCCAACCCAACGGTTTGACTTGGGAGATTTTATTCTCCACTACAGTGTGGTCTGGGTTTGCCTTTACCTCAGCGCTTGGGTGGTAATGCGCATTTTGTTTCCCCGCTGGCGCTTTCGCGGTGGAGAGTGGCTGGGGCCATGGCCGCGCTCCGGCAGCTAGAAAGGGGATCCATTGCCGTTAGAATCGGGCTGGGAGCATGACTTTAGTCAATGATACGCTGGACTATACTGAAAATAATGTACAGTATGTTCAGTATGGCTGCTTGGTATGGCTAGGTATGTAAAACCGAGAGAAGCGGCGGATTATTTTGGGGTGTGTCTCCACACCTTGAGGCGATGGGAACAGAAAGGCTGGATCCATGCAGTACGTACACCATCCGGTAGGGCGAG
>NZ_JBSSDI010000059.1:0-7457 GCF_054060575.1 Thermostichus sp. MS-CIW-15
AGCTCCCACTCCCGGCCCATGTAGCAGAACACCCCAATCAAAAAGTGCAGCACAATCAGCTGGTAGGGGCCGCCGTTGTACAGCCACTCGTCCAACTCTTGCCGCAGCTTGCTGATGCGCCGCTGGATGGCCCGCCGCTCCATTTCCAGTTGGGTTTCCCCAGGGCCACGGGTGCCGATGCCCCCACCTAGCCGAGACATGGTGCGACCGCGACCGGCCAGGCGAGGCAGCAAATACTGCAGTTGCGCCAGCTCCACCTGCAATTTTCCGGCCCGGGTTCTGGCCCGCTGGGCAAAAATATCCAAGATCACCTCGCTGCGATCCACCACCCGCACCCCCACCGCCTCTTCCAAGGTGCGCACCTGGCTGGGGGTGAGTTCCCGGTCGAACACCACCAAGTTAGCGCCCAGATCCTGGACCAGCAGCGCCAGCTCTTGCACCTTACCGGAGCCGATTACCGTGGCCGAGTTGGGTCCCTCCCGCCGTTGCCAGAGGGCTTGCAGCACCTGACCGCCGGCGCTTTCCACCAGGCGGCCCAGCTCCGCCAACCCATCCATGAGATCCTCGTAGCTCTGCCCGGACTCCTGCAGCCCCACCAGGATGGCCCGATCCTGATCCAGATCCACCTGGCGGGCGGTCACTTGGCGCCGAAAGCCATCTTCTAGCTCCGCCACCAGCTCCTGCAGATCCTGTTCTGCCAGGATCCCCAAAGGCAAAGGCTCAGAAACCTGCCAACGGCGCTCTCCCTCCGGCAGCAGATGGGCCAGATATGCCCGGTGAACAAAGCCCGTAGCCGCTCCTCCCCGGCGTCGGTGCCCTCCTGACTTGGACACGGAAAGGGTGATGAGGGCATCCAAACGCTGCAAAGCCATGGCCGTCAGCGCTTTTTGACCGGGGCCCCCCTCCCCCATTTGGGTGGTGATGCAGCGGATCCCGGATAGGCGCTCGGCCCCCTGGCGGGGCAATTCCCAAGCGGGAATCTGGGTTTCAAAAGGGGATCCCACCCCTACGCGGATCACCTGGCCGCGCCGGTTGAGGTAAACGCTGATGGGCCGGCCTTCCAACTCTTGGGTCAGGGATCCCAGCCGTTGGGCAAACTCCACCGTCACCAAGCGGTCGGGGGGTAGGCGCAGTTGGTAAAGCCGTTGCAGTTGCTTTTGTTGGTGGGGCTTTAACCCTTTGGCCTGTTCGCGAAAGCCTCGCGTAGCGATAGCAGAGCTGAAACGGGGGTCGGTCTGCTGGCAAGCGGTGCTAGCCCTGGGCATAGGGACGGGGAAAGACCCAAAAACAAGCTTTCATCTACCATACACGCTAGCTGACAGCAGGAACTTGGGATCCAAAAGCAACGGCGGCAAACACTGGCCCAGTGTTGGAGCTGCCCAAGCGGGGATCCCTGTATTGAGCTTGCTGTCGGTGAGAGAGTTTCCAAATCGGTTGGGCATCCCTTTCGCTCCGTGTTGCCGGAATCCTGCTGCAACTCGGAGTAGCTGCATAAATCGGAAAAAGCCGTAGTGCTAGCTCTTGGTTTTTATAGATGCACGATTTCAACATCACCCCATTTTCTGTGCAAATATTCAGCAACCAGCCTACGATGACAGTGCTCAGGAGTAGCTTCACTACAAAGCAGACATCCTCCATCGAGAATACTTTTATCCACTTGATCTTCAATACGACGCTCGGCCATCAACGACAAAAACTGTCTCTCATAATTAGACCAGTCACCACTAGCTTTATAACCATCAAGAATTTCTTGGGTCGGTGCCAATTCTGGCAAATGAATGTATCCAAGCTTACAGATCTCGTGAAGGAAGAACTCTAGGTCATTCTTTTTCGTGAATCCCGCCAGTTGCGAGGTGTTATTAAGTCGAGTATCAACAACTCGAACCAGACCAGGCTGTTTTAAGCGATTAAAAAATTGCTCTGCACTTTTCTTCGTGAACCCTATTGTAAATATCTTCATGGCCTCGCGCTCCGCTCATCACTTTTTGACATTTTCTCATCTCGATAGGCGACACGCCTGCCTTGAATGAGATAGGCTTCGGCTATAAACTCTTCCCGACTTCTAAACAAGTCCCCCTCTGGAAGTTTGCAAAGGGCAAGAAGACGAGATTCTAGAGCCTCATGAGACGCATCCATTCCCCTGGCTCTCCGTTCTGCCATTCCTTGCCGGCAATACAGCGACCGGCCATTTTTCTGGAGTTGGCGAAACAGACAATCGTCTTGGCGTAAGACATACAGGCTTCTGGGGCAAGGGCAAAGGCTCAATGGGAGTAATTTTCGGCTTCTTGAAAGTCCAGTAGTCAAATCCGTTCTTCAGGGCGAAAGGGGATCAAAAGGGCGCGGGGCGCTTTGGCATGGCGAGAGACCAAAATCAACGCCACAATACTGAGCAGATAGGGCAACATTAAGAAAAACTGATAGGGGATCCGGCTACCCCAAAGCTGCTGAAGGCGCAATTGCAAAGCATCAAACCCGGCAAACAGCAACGCTCCTCCTAAGGCTCGCCAGGGATCCCAAGCGGCAAAAACCACCAGGGCAATGCAAATCCACCCCCGTCCATTGACGATATTGAAGAAAAACGCATCGAACGCAGAGAGGGTTAAAAAAGCGCCGGCCACTGCCATGAGAGCGCTGCCCACCATCACGGCCCCGGTGCGAACGGCATAGACCGGGATCCCCTGGGAAGCGGCAGCTTGGGGATTTTCCCCAACCATGCGCACGGCCAGGCCCAGAGGAGTTCGGTAGAGGATGTAGGCCATGAGGGGCACCAGGAGAAGGCTGAGGTAGGTGAGGGGCGGCTGGGTAAACAGGGTTTCTCCCAGAAAGGGCAGGCTGGAGAGACCGGGGATCGGCCAAGGGCTGAAGGGGACGATTTTGGGAGGAGAGGTGACCTGGGGCAGGGCCATGCGATAGACAAAATAGGCGGCATTGATGGTCAAGAGGGTAATGCCAATGCCGGTGACGTGCTGGGAAACCCCAAGGCGGACGGTCAACAGGCTGTGAATCAAGCCCACACCTGCACCGAGGACGGCAGCAAAGGCTACGCCCCACCACAATCCGGATCCCTGATAGACCACCAGCCAACCGGTCATGGCCCCCAGGGTCATGATCCCTTCGATGCCCAGATTGAGAACGCCGGCCCGCTCACAGAGGACTTCGCCCAAAGTGCCAAAGAGCAAGGGAGTGGCAATGCGCAGGGTGGCCACCCAGAAGCTGGTGGTGCTGATTAAGCTGATTAGACTCAGGAGTGCAGACACGGGTGCTCAGTCCCAGCGCAGACGATAACGGGCCAATCCCATGCAGACCAACATCCACAGCAGGGCAGCAGCAACAATGACATCGGCAAGATAGGTGGGAACGCCCAAGCTACGCCCCATGGTATCGGCTCCCACATAAACCCCGGCAATGAAAACTGCGGCCCCCACCACTCCCAAGGGATGCAGTTGGGCCAACAGGGCAACAACAATGCCGGTGTAGCCAAAGCCAGGGGATAAATCCAAGGTGAGATAGCCCTTGAGCCCGAGGAGTTCACAAGCTCCCGCCAAGCCTGCCAGCCCACCTCCCAACAATGAGGTATATAAAATAACTCTCCGGACTGGGATGCCGAGGAACCTGGCCGCTTCTGGGTTGGCGCCTACGGCTCGCATTTCTAAGCCCCAAACGGTGAACCGCTCTATGGCCCACACCCCCAGGGCAGCGAGCAGGGCGATGATTAAACCAGCGTGGAGACGACTGCGGGGGATCAGCCGCGGCAGTAGGGCGGCATCCACAAGGGCACGACCTTGGGGCCAACCCAGAGCCAGAGGATCTTTGAGGGGGCCTTCCAGGAGATAGCTAATCCCGAGAAGAATGACAAAATTGAGCAGCAAGGTGGTCACCACTTCGTCCACCTGGAACTGGGTCTTGAGCCAGGCCGGGATCCACAGCAGCAGCCCTCCAGCAATCCAGCCCGCCAGCAGCAGCACCAACACCAACCATGGACGCGGCAGCGAAAGCCCAGCGGTGCCCAAGAGGCTGGCAGCCAGAGCCCCACCATAAAACTGGCCTTCCGCACCGATGTTCCACAACTTGGCCCGAAAACACACCGCCACCGCCAATCCCGTCAGGATCAGAGGAACGGCCCGAGTCAAGGTCTCGCTTAGGGCAAAGGGGGATCCCACCGCTCCCCGCAGCAAAGCTCCATAGGCTGCCAAAACCGGGGATCCCGTCCACAGGATCAGCAGGCTACAGGAGAGGAAAGCCAGGACAATGGCTGCCATCGGCGCGCTCAGGATCAGCCAAAGGGGCACAGTGGAACGAGGTTCAACACGCATCGGCCACCTCCTGCCCGGCCATGCGCAACCCCAAGGCGGTCACCGTTGTGGTTTGGGTCGGGACTGCCGAGGAAAGCCGACCGCGATAGAGCACCGCCACCCGATCGGCCAAACTCAGCAATTCATCCAGGTCTTCGGAAATGAGCAGGATCCCGGCTCCAGCTCGGGCTGCTGCCAGCAGTTGGGCATGCACGTAAGCCACAGCCCCCAGATCCAGTCCCCGCGTCGGTTGGTGAGCCACAATTACCTGGGGATCCCGACACAGCTCCCGCGAGAGGATCACTTTTTGCATATTTCCGCCGGACAGCAGTTGCACTGGCATCTGGAGCGCCTGCCGCGGATCCCCACTCTGGAGTCCCCGCACATCGTAGGTCTGTAGCCAGGTGTGGGCCTGCTGATAGATTTGGCGGTGACGCAGGATCCCCCACCGCGAGAATTCGGGATCCCGATAGCGCTCGATCACCCAATTCTCCCACAGGCTAAGGGAACCGATCAGTCCGGTCTTGTGGCGGTCTTCCGGGATCCGGGCCATGCCTTGCCGCACCATCTCAGCAGGAGAGATCAGCCGCAGGACTCGGCCATGCAGATGGAGATGACCTTGGTGGGGCCGGATCACCCCACAGACCAGATCTGCCAGAACGGCCTGCCCATTGCCCGCCACCCCGGCAATACCCACGATTTCGTGACGCCGCACCGTCAGAGAAACCTGCTCCAGATGCTGCTGCCCTGCCCGACAGGAGACCTGCTGCAACTCTAAGACCGTCTCCCCCGGAGACAAAGGGGCTTTGACCACCGCCGCCAACCGCTGCCCCACCATCGCTTCCGCCAGAGCTGTGGGATGGATCTCAGCCGTCTTGCCCGCCATCACCACCCGCCCTGAGCGCAGCACCATCACCCGGTCACTGATGCGCATCACCTCCTGGAGCTTGTGGGAAATCAGCAGGATCCCCAGCCCGCGACCGGCCATCTGCCGTAGGGTGTGAAAAAACGGCTCAATTTCCGGTGGGGTCAACACCGCCGTAGGCTCATCCAAAATCAGGATCCGCGCCCCTCGATACAGCACCTTGAGGATCTCCACCCGCTGCCGCTCCCCTAAGGTCAGGGATCCCACCAGGGCATCGGGATCCACGGCCAACCCCAATTCCTCAGCTAGCTTTTGGATGCGCCGCCGTCCCTCTCGCCGCCGAGACCACAGGTGCCACAGGGGCTGAGTGCCCAGAAGAATGTTGTCCAGCACCGACAGATTATCGGCCAAGACCACATGCTGATGCACCATGCCTATCCCTGCCGCCAGGGCAGCCGCCGGGGATCCCAGCTTGAGGGGCCGACCAAACACCCACACCTGACCCTGATCGGGAACATAGTGCCCAAACAGGATATTCATCAGCGTCGTTTTGCCCGCCCCATTTTCCCCCAAGATGGCCAGAATCTCCCCGGCCCGCAGTTCGAGATCGATCTGGTCGTTGGCCAGCAGAGCGCCAAAGCGCTTGGTGATGCCCACCACCTTCAGAGCCAAAGGCGCTTCAGAGGGTGGACTTGGGTTCGCTATCATCGATGGCTACAACAAAAGACCCTGCCAGAATCTCTGCCTGCCTCTGCATCACCTTAGCTTTCAGTTCAGCCGGAACCTTGTCGGCGAAGGTTCCCCAGTCGGAGAGGCTGGATCCCCCATATTTCATCATACTGTAGATCCCGTAGTCCTCTGCCTTAAACTCTCCGGCCTTCACCGCGGCAATGGCTCTGTCGATGGTGGGTTCCATGTGCCACAGGGCGCTGACCACCACCGTTTCCGGGTAGTCCGGCTGGGTATCGATCACATTGCCGATGGCCAAAACGCCCCTCTCTTTAGCGGCATCAGATACCCCAAACCGCTCTGCATAGAGGATATCTGCGCCGGCATCAATTTGGGCAAAAGCCGCCTCTTTGGCTTTGGGGGGATCAAACCAACTGCCGATAAAGGTGACCAAAAACTTCACCTCCGGCTGCAGTTCCCTCGCCCCTGCCATAAAAGCATTCATGAGGCGGTTCACTTCTGGAATGGGATAGCCCCCCACCATGCCGATGATTTTGGAGCGGGTCAGCCCCCCGGCCACCATTCCCGTCAAATAGGAAGGCTCGTGGATGTAGTTGTCAAACACGGCAAAATTGCTCAGGGCAGGATCCGGCTTGAGGCTGGATCCCATCAAAAAGCTGACCTTGGGATAGTCTTTGGCTACTTCCCGCGCTTCCCGCTCCACCCCGAAGACCTCACCCACCAGCAGTTGGACGCCGCTCTCGGCATACTGACGCAGCACCCGTGGGTAGTCGGTGTTGGAAACTGACTCCGACCAGGTATAGTCAATATCCCCCCGCTCCTGGGCAGCCATCAACGCTTTATGGATCCGGCTCACCCACTGCTGCTCAATGGGAACCGTATAAACCCCGGCCACCTTCAGCTTGGTTCCTTGAGCCACCGCGGCATCGCGAACCAACCAGCGGCTCCCCATCAAGCCAGCCACGAAAGCCCCAGAACGCAGGCAGAAGTCCCGCCGGGAGAGTTCTAAACGTGCCATAGTCGCTTCTGTTGAGGTTACTTCGAGATCGGGTTACTGCTCGGCTTATCCTAAGGGGGAGATCCCTGAAAATATGTATCCTGAAATACAATTTTTTGAGAAGGAGCTTGTTTGTAATGGACAACGAAGTTTCGCTGACGGTTGGAATGGATGTAAGGGCCAAGTCCTCTCAAATCAGCTCTCGATAGATTATCCCTCTGACTACTTGGTTGATATCTTGCACAACCGGATGCTGTTGGGGACTACAGCCCTCTTTTATAAAGTGAGCAATAACCCAATCAACTGGTTTCCTAAATTCGGGCTTTGAGGTAATTTAAGACATCTTTATCTGATTTGGCCTATCATTCAGTCAACTGTAGTTGCTTCTTTCCATCCTAAGTTCAAACAAATAGCCACAACATATGGATCTCATTTTGCGCCGGGCCAATTTGCCGGATGGCCGCAAGGGAATCGATATCGGTATCCAGGGGGATCGCATTGTGGCTCTGGAAAGCAACTTACAGCCTTTTAATTTAAAATAGGGTACAGGTATTCAAGAGGAAGGAGAGAAAGGAATGCCGACTCATTCTTTGGATTTGCGGCAAAGAGTTGT
>NZ_JBSSDI010000060.1:0-7281 GCF_054060575.1 Thermostichus sp. MS-CIW-15
CGTCGCGTAGTGACAACGGAAACGGACAGAATGCTATCGCTTCACCGCTGAGCAGTAATGCTCAGCAGTGTTCAGCGTAAATGTATCAGCCACACCGACCGATTCCTAAGCAAAGCGGTGGTGCCAAAGGGTGATGGCGATGGCCAGGGCATCGGCAGCATCGTCGGGGCGGGGCAGGCTGGGCAGATTGAGCTCGCGGGCCACGGCGGCTTGCACGGCCTGTTTGTCAGCGCGCCCGTAGCCCGTCAGGCTTTGCTTCACCTGGGCAGGGGTGAACTCCACCGGCACCAGATGATACTGGGCCAGGACGAGTAGGATCACCCCCCGCGCCTGGGCGATGGGGATGGTGTTGCCCATTTTGTAGAAGAAGAGCTTTTCCAACCCCACCTGATGGGGCTGAAACTGGCGCAGCAGCTCCTTTAGATCCTCGTAGAGGGTTTGCAGCCGTTCCGGGATTGATTGCTCCCCAGGGGTGCTGATGACTCCGTAGTCCAGGGAGCGAAGTCCGCCGGCACCTGCCAGGATGCAGCCAAAACCCACCGTCCCCAACCCCGGGTCGAGGCCGAGGATACGCTGCTCAGGGGTGGGGTCTGAGGACTCCGTCCCGCTGACGCGAGAGGACTCCGTCCCGCTGACGCGATCAGGCAGGGGGTCTCTCCTTGCCGGCAGAGGCGTCCGGCGTGGCATGGTCGGTGTACAAATAGGTCAACCCCGAGATCAGAGTGAGGGCCACCGCCACCCAAAAACAGGGGATCCCGATAGGCCAGTTCAGGATCAGCAGGGCGATGGCCAGGATTTGGGCGACCGTCTTGGCTTTGCCCCAGAGATTGGCGCCGCGGATTTGGCTTTGGTTGGCCCGCCAGCCGGCGATGGCCAGCTCTCGCCCCACCAACAAAAACACTCCCCAAGCGGGGATCCGCCCCAGCTCCAGCAGGCTCAGCAGCGGGGCCAGCACCAGCAGCTTGTCCACCAGGGGATCCAGAACCTTGCCCACATCGGTCACCAGCCCATAGCGGCGGGCCAAGTGGCCGTCCAGCCAATCAGTTGCCGCCGCCAGCAAAAACGCCCAGAAAGCCAGCCCTTGCCCCAGCGGGGATCCCAGGCCCAGCCCCAGCAGAATCAAAGGGATCCCTCCAAGGCGCAGCAAGGTGATGGCGGTGGGCAGGTTGAGCCACGCCGGCTTGGGAACTAGGACTGGGCTGGTAGGGTTCACCTCGACCTCCTTGACGACCTCGACTACCGATAGCGGCCTAAGCGCTCGGTGAGCAGGCGGTAAAACTCCTCGGCATCCACCCCAAAAGCTACCTGCACATTGGCGGGGCGGCCACTCAGCCCCCAGCGATCCACCACCGTCCGGCCCAGATTGAGGGGGCTAGCCGTCTCCACCTCCACGTAGCAGGGCTTGAGCTCGAACAACTGCGGCTGCAGCAGGTAGGCGACTACACAGGGATCGTGCAGCGGCCCCCCCGGCAGGCCGTAGCGCCGGATGTCGAACTTGCCGTAGAAGGCGAGCATGTCGGCCACCGTCTGGCCTACTCGCGTGCCGAGGGCGCGGATCCGCTCGATCCGCTCCGGCGTACTGAGGACTTGCTGGGTAACGTTCAGGCCCAGCATCACCACCTCGGGGATCCCGGCGCTGAGCACGATCTGAGCAGCATGGGGATCGGTGAAGATGTTGAACTCGGCGGCCGGGGTGGTGTTTCCCTCAAAGGCAGATCCCCCCATGAACACCAGACGTCGGATGCGCTCCACGATGCGGGGCTGCTGCACCAGGGCTACTGCCAAGTTGGTCATCGGGCCCAGCAGCGCCAGGGTAACCGGCTCCTGCGCCGCCATCAAGGTCTCGATCAGGTACTGCACGGCGTGCAGGGATCCCAGCGGCATCTGGGGCTCCGGCAAGTTGGCCCCGTCGATCCCGCTTTTGCCGTGCACCTCTTCGGCAGTCTGCAGCGGGCGCAACAGCGGGCGGGGACAGCCGGCATAGACTGCCATCTGCGGGCAGCCGGCCAGCTCGCAGATCTGCCGGGCGTTGCGGCTGGTTTTTTCCACAGAGACATTGCCGGCCACCGTGGTAATGCCCAGCACCTCTAGCTCCGGCGAAGCCATCGCCAGGAGCAGGGCCACCGCGTCGTCTTGGCCGGGGTCGCAATCGATGATCAGGGGCACCATAGGGCTCCCAGAGGCCTTTCACCCCTAGTGTAGGCGGCAATGGCACGCTCTCTTTGAGTCTCCCTTGGCTGACTCTGAAGGCCAAGGCAGATTCCGGTCAGGTTTAAGAAGATTTAAGATTTAAGATCGAAGGCGGTTCTTATCGTTTTCTATCCTTATTGAAGCCCGACACCCACCCACTGCACATCAGCCTTTTGCTCGACTGGGAGCCGCCTGCTGGAGAGCCGCTGGCGGCAGAGGCTTTGTTGTCGCCAGAACGCTTTGTGGCTGAGGTCTTCCAGGATCCGGAAGCCTTTCTGGAGGCTCTGCGAGGGGAGGAAAACCATCCGGACTGCCTGGTGCTGCTGGTGGAAGCGACGCGGCTGGACAAGCTGGAGGCGTTGGGCTGTCAGCTTTGCAAGCAGGGACTGTTGCTGCCGACAGTGGTGGCCATTGTGTCGGAAGAGCTCAAACCGGAAGGCAGCGCCAGCCGCTCCGGCGAAGCGTCCTCCCCCCCTGTTCCTCCGGGGGCGAGAGCTCTGCTCAAGCGGGAGCGGTTTTTCTACCACAACGCCACTC
Organism: Thermostichus sp. MS-CIW-15; assembly: GCF_054060575.1. NCBI lineage: Bacteria > Bacillati > Cyanobacteriota > Cyanophyceae > Thermostichales > Thermostichaceae > Thermostichus > Thermostichus sp. MS-CIW-15. Next base: position 2,728 of record NZ_JBSSDI010000060.1, read on the forward strand.
TGGTTCGCCTCGTCTCGCCGTCAGAGCTGTTGCCGCCAAAGGGATCCCAGGCCACTCCTTCTGCTTCTCCCTTGGAGCTGCTGATCAACCGAGCCATTGCCCTGTTTCTCCAGATTTCCCCCACCTGCAGCCTGCCTGCAGCAAACCCTCACCCCAAGGATCAGCCCTACCTGCTCTACACGCACCAGCAGCAGCGGCGGCTGGCGGAAAAGCTGCGGGAACGCCTCGGCTACGCCGGCGTGTACTACCATCGGGATCCGGAGCTGTTCTACCGCCACCTGCCCCCCGACGAGCAGCAGGCCCTCATGCGGCGGCTGCGTAACCTTTACCAGGCTATTGTCCTGGAGTATTTTCAATCTCCTGAGACCGTCAATGCCCGCATCGACGAGCTGGTGGCCCTTGCCTTTTTTGCCGACATCGGCGCCGCCCAACTGTTGGAGCTGCACATGAACCTAATGGAGGATTTTGCCAAACAACTAAAACTGGAGGGTCGCAGCGAAGAGATCCTGCTGGATTACCGCCTCACTCTCATCGACGTGATGGCCCACCTGAGCGAAATGTACCGCCGCTCCATTCCCAAATCTGCCCCAAGGGATCCCTAGGTTATGTCCACTCGCAAAGCCTATGTCCTCAAGCTCTACGTGGCGGGCAATACCCCCAATTCTCTGCGCGCCCTCAGCACCTTGCAAGACATTCTGGAAAAAGAGTTCCGCGGCGTGTACAGCCTGAAAGTCATCGACGTCTTGAAAAATCCGCAACTGGCAGAGGAAGATAAGATCCTGGCAACACCGACCCTGGCCAAAATCCTGCCGCCGCCGGTGCGGAAGATTATCGGCGATCTGTCCAACCGAGAGAAGGTGCTCATCGGCCTAGATCTGCTCTACGAAGAATTGGACGAAGAGGCTTAGGACAGGTTTTAGGGGAGAGAGGGGCATGAACCAACCATTGGAACCTTCTGAGTCAGAAAAGCTGCAAGGTAACGCCGCGGAGGGGATCCCATCGACCTACTTCCTGGGCGGGCCCGAGCCGCGGGGGATCCCGAAAAAACAGACGGGTATCGAGGGTTTTGAAGACATCAGCCACGGCGGGCTGCCCCTGGGCCGCACCACCTTGGTCAGCGGTACCTCCGGCACCGGCAAAACTCTGTTTGCCCTGCAGTTTCTCTACAACGGCATTGTCAAGTATCAGGAGCCAGGGATCTTTGTTACTTTTGAGGAGACCCCTGCCGACATCATTCGCAACGCCGCCAGCTTCGGCTGGGATCTGCAGGCCCTCATCGACAAGGGGCAGCTCTTTATTCTGGATGCTTCGCCGGATCCGGAGGGCTACGAGGTAAGCGGCAATTTCGATTTGTCGGCCCTCATCGAGCGCATCCAATATGCCATTCGCAAATACAAAGCCAAGCGGGTGGCCATCGACTCGGTAACGGCCATCTTTCAGCAGTATGAGCCGGCGGGCGTGGTGCGGCGGGAGCTGTTTCGCCTGACAGCCCGCCTCAAGCAGGCCAACGTCACCACGGTCATGACCACCGAGCGCACTGAGGAGTACGGCCCCATCGCCCGCTATGGGGTGGAGGAGTTCGTCTCCGACAACGTGGTGATCCTGCGCAACATCCTGGAGGGGGAGAAGCGGCGGCGTACCATCGAGATCCTGAAGCTGCGGGGCACCACCCACATGAAGGGGGAATATCCCTTCACCATCACCAACGAGGGGATCAACATCTTCCCGCTGGGAGCGATGCAACTGACGCAGCGCTCTTCCAACGTGCGCGTCTCTTCCGGCATCGAGAAGCTGGACGAGATGTGCGGCGGTGGCTTTTTCAAAGACTCGATTATCTTGGCTACCGGCGCCACCGGCACAGGCAAGACCTCGCTGGTGAGCAAGTTCCTCGAGCGAGGCTGCCTAAATGGGGAGCGCTGCATCCTGTTTGCCTACGAAGAGTCGCGGGCCCAGCTTGCCCGCAATGCCTCTTCCTGGGGCATCGACTTTGAGGAGTTTGAGCGGCAAGGCCTCCTTAAGATCATCTGCGCCTACCCCGAGTCCGCCGGCCTGGAAGACCACCTGCAGAAGATCAAAACCGAGATGATGGCCTTCAAGCCCTCCCGCATGGCCATCGACTCGCTGTCGGCGCTGGCGCGGGGTGTGAGCCAAAATGCTTTTCGACAGTTTGTTATCGGCGTAACCGGCCTGGCCAAGCAGGAGGAGATCACCGGCTTTTTCACCAACACCACCGATCAATTCATGGGATCCCATTCCATTACCGAGTCGCACATCTCCACCATCACCGACACAATCATTCTGCTGCAGTATGTGGAGATTCGCGGCGAGATGGCACGGGCGCTCAACGTCTTTAAAATGCGGGGATCCTGGCATGACAAGGGCATCCGCGAGTACCTCATCTCGGATTCGGGGATTCAAATTCGCGATTCCTTCCGCGGCTACGAGCGGATTATCAGCGGATCCCCGACCCGCATCAATGTGGATGAGAAGAACGAGCTCTCTCGAATTGTGCAAAATGTCCAATCTTTGGACGAGTAGGGGCTTGGGCTTGACCGGCGCCAACTGCCCCTAACATTTTGCAACCATAGGTTTTTGGCTGCGTGCATCCGCCAGGGGCTCCTTTGTTCAGCGATCTTCCCGACTTTTTCCCTCAACCCAAGAGCAGCTCTTCTCCCACGCCCATCTCGGCCATCGGCGAGGCGGGGCTGTTGCAGATCGTGCAGCGCTACTGTCCTGCCCAGGTGGTGGGAGACGACGGGGCGGTGTTGCCCGCTCCTGAGGGGCAGTTGGTGGTGAGCACCGATGTCTTGGTGGAGGGGGTTCACTTTAGCGACGTGACAACCCCGGCCCACGCGGTGGGCTGGCGGGCGGTGGCGGCCAATCTCTCGGATCTGGCAGCGATGGGCTCCCGTCCGCGGGCGTTGGTGGTGGGCTTGGGCCTGCCGGGATCCACGCCGGTGGCTTGGGTAGAGGAGCTCTACGAAGGGATGCGGGCCTGCTGTGCCCGTTGGGGAGCAGAATTGGTGGGGGGGGATCTGTGTCGGTCGCCGCAGCGGTTTGTGGCGATCACGGCCCTGGGATCGGTGCAGCCGGGGCGGGCGATTGAGCGCAGACGGGCTCAGCCGGGCGATTGGCTGGTGGTCACAGGGCCCCACGGCGACGCGCGGGCCGGCCTGGAGCTGCTGCTCCATCCCGAACAGGGATCCTCAGCCACGGCAGCACAGCGGCAGCAGTTGATCAGAGCCCACCAATACCCGCGCCCGCGCTTGGATGTTCTGTCCCTTTTGGAAGCGCTCCCCGGTCCTCTGCGCCTGGCCGGCATGGACACCAGCGATGGCTTGGCGGACGCCCTGGTGCAGGTGTGCCAGAGCAGTGGGGTAGCGGCGCGGATCGCGGCGGAGCGGATCCCGATTTCGGTGGCTTTGCGCCAGGCGTTCCCGGCCCAAGCTTTGGAGTGGGCGCTTTATGGGGGCGAAGACTTTGAGCTGCTTCTCAGTGCCGAGGTGTCGGTGGCCAAGCATCTGTTGGAAAAGTTGCCAGGAGCCGCCTGGATTGGGGAAGTAACCGGCTGGGATCCGCAGGGGACGGTGCGGTTGCAGGACGGGCAAATCCTCAGCCGCCAGCAGGCCTTCCAGCACTTTTGAGCCTGTCTGAAAAACTCACTGGCCACCTAGGCCGCTCAAAACTGCCCAAAGTTGAAAACCAAGCTACTCGAGTCGGAAAGGAAACCGGAACTGGGATTGGGTAACCTGGAAGTGTAGAGAAAACCGCAAAAGGACAAACCTCGGCCCGAAAAGGCCGCGGGCACGTGCAGAACTTCGGAGAATTGGAGACTTCTGGATGAAAGCTATCTTAGCAGCAGCCGCGATCGGTTTGGCAGGGATCCCTCTGCTGGCCCCCTTGCCAGGAGAGGCCCAGCCGCTTTTCCAATTGGGTGCCTACCGCCTTGAGCAGGGGACGATTATTCCCGTCGGCAGCCTCAGCAGCGAAGGGCCGCAATACTTTTACCCCGACACCATCTACCCGCTGGAGGTGGCCGTCACGCAAAACATTTTCGACAACCAGGGGCGTTTGGTGATCCCGGCGGGCAGCCGCGTTTTTGGGCAAATGGAACCGGCACCGGGCGGATCCCGCTTTGTTGCCACCTCCATCGTCCTCGGCGGTCGCACCTATAGCCTGCAGGCCTCTTCCGGCATCCTCCACGACGAGAAGGATCCCCGCCAGTATTCGGCTGAGGCCATCGCCCAGGATGCAGCCATCGGGGCAGTCGCAGGCACCCTTTTGGGAGCCATCAGCGGCGGCGTCTCGGCGGGCAATGTTCTAGGCGGGGCAGTGGCTGGCGTGGTGGTGGGCAATGTAACCGCTCCCCAGGTGGTGGTGCTGCGCCCCGGCCAGTCGTTTAATCTGACTTTGGAAGCGCCGCTCACCCTGTAATCCCCGGCTTCTGTTCCAAGGCAGGGGTGGAGCATGACTCTAGTCAATGATATGCTGGACTATACTGAAAATAATGCCCAGTATGTTCAGTATGGCTGCTTGGTATGGCTAGGTATGTAA
>NZ_JBSSDI010000061.1:0-6858 GCF_054060575.1 Thermostichus sp. MS-CIW-15
GTTCTTCAAGCTCAGGAAATGTCCTGCTATCGGGCAGGAGTCACTGGGAAGCCCGCACTCTATGCGTCAGCATGAGTGCGGGAGTACGTCACGAATGTTGGGGGTTTTGGGGAGAGGCAGGCGTGCTTTCCGGCTCGGGTTTGGGGGTGGCTGGGTCTGAGGGAGACGGTTCAGAGGTTGGGCTGCCCGACGAGACAGCCACCATGGCGTGGCGAATCACCAAGTCCCCCAGCTTGTAGCCCGGTTGATATTCGACGGCCACCACATCTTCGGGGTACTCGCTGCTGGGCTGGCGGGCTATGGCCTCGTGCAGGTTAGGATCGAAGGGCTGGCCTACCGATTTCATGCGGGATACGCCCATCTTTTTCAAGCATTCCACCAGCAAGCGATAGACGCTTTGGTAGCTGTTGTGCACCTCCCGCTCGCGGTCGGTCTCCAGCTTTAACTGCTGCTGCGCCCGCTCAAAGCTATCCACCACAGGCAGGATCTCCAGCACAAATTTCTGCCGTTCTTTTTGGCTGAACTCCTCTTTTTCCCGCTGGGTACGCCGTCGGTAGTTCTCAAAATCGGCATAGAGGCGGATGTAGGACTCTTCCTTCTCTTTCAGTTGCTGGCGCGTTATTTCCAACTCCTGCTGGAGCTGCTTTAAGGTTTCGCTGAGATCCTGAGAAGCCTCAGCGCTGGCTTCGCCAGAGGAGGTGCTGGCTTCCGCTTCACGGTCTTCCAAAATCAGCTTCTCCAGCTCTGCTTCTACGTCGATTTCCTCTTCCTGGAGTTCAGGATAGGCATCTTCTGTGGGCATCGGTTGCTTTTCTTCAGCAGTCATGGGTTATGTCGACAAGCGTGATTAAGGAGCAGTAACGTCGGGTGCCGACAGTTTGGCAGTCTCAAAACCAGCGTCGCAATCAGCCAAACTGGGCTCTGTGCTGATCGTATTCTACCGACTCCTCTGCCAGCCAGTTGAGATCCCTAGTTGTTCTAGCCTACCAGCAGGCTGTCCTGGAGCTGGCCCAAGCTCTGGGGAAAGTAGATCTCGGCCAAGTTGGGAATGAGGTGCCAGTTGTGGCGGTAGATGGGCTGGATGGGGGAATGGGTGTGAATGTGGCGGGCGAGAAAGTCGCGGATGCTGTCGGCGGAGATCCAGAGGGTTTGGGCTTCTTGGAACATACTGTAGCCCCCCCCACCGCCGGCGCGGTAGTGGTTGATGGCCAGGCGAAAGGTCTGATCCGGCTGCACCGGCTGGCCGCGAAATTGTAGGGTCACCAAGCGCTCGCCTACAGGGCGGGTGAGATCGAAGCAGTAGTCGATGCCGTGGTAGAGGTCGAAGGTGTAGCCGCGGGCTTCGGGGGCGACGACAGAGGCGGGATCTGCCGGGAGATGCTCGGGATCCAACTGGCGAAAATAGCCAGCGGTCTGCTCGAGGGCGCGTCGCAAGATGTCGCCGGTGATCTCCAAGACGCAGAGGGTGTTGTCGTAAACGGTGAGGCTGTAGGCGTCTTGCAGAAAGATGGGGCCCGCTGCCAGGCCGGCACTGCTGCAGATGTTGACCAGGGAGAGTTCCGCCGAAAGGCCGGCCTCCCGTACCGCCTGCAGTTGGGCCTGATGGAGCAGCTCTGCTAGGGGGTTGGCCCCAAAACGGGCTGCCAGCCCGCCGCGATAGGCACAACGGGCCTGCCCAATGGGCTGGCGGATGTAGCGCAAGGTGGCCTGGTGGTAGGGCTCTGTCAGGGCCAGGAGTTCGGGATCGGCAGGGATCCCTTCCGCAGCCAGCAACTGGGCAGTTTTCCCGACAACTTGCCAGCGTCCGCCGTGGCGCTCCAGCTCCAAAGACACGTGGGAAAGGTGGCTGCCCCAGTAGCCGGGCTGCACCACCAGGGCCTTGGCCCCCCCCAGGCCGGCAATGGTCTGATGGGTGTGGCCGGAGAGGATGACGTCGATGCCCTCGAGCTCGGCCAGGGCCAGCAGCTCGTTTTCCCCCACCAAGCTTTTGTTGCTGGCCCAGCCGCGGCGATCCGGGCTGCGCCAGCCCTCAGGGCTGCGCAGGGGAGGCAGTTGGCTGGAACCGCTGTGCAGGATCAGCACCAACACGTCCACCTGGGGCCGTAGCAGCGACAGGTAGTGCTGGGCAGTTTCCAGCAGGGGGGCAAAGCGCAGCCCCGCAATGTAGTCGGGCCGCTCCCAGGTGTCGATGCGGGGGGTGGTCAGCCCCAGCAGGCCAACGCGGATCCCGGCCTCTTCTCGGATGAGGTAAGGGCGAAACAGCGGATCCCCGTTGTGGCGGAGAATATTGGCGCACAGGGTGGGACAGCGGAGATCGGCGGTGAAATCCTGCAGCACCTGCAGCCCAAAGTTAAAGTCGTGGTTGCCGGGGGTAAAGGCGTCGTAGCCGAGGGCGTTGAGGGCGTGGGCCATGGGATGGGGGGAGACCCGCTCCACCTGGGCATAGTAGGTGCCTAAGGGGGATCCCTGGATCGTGTCGCCGCTGTCGATGAGCAACACTGGATCCTCGCTGGCTGCTCGCACACGCTTGATCAGGGTGGCCAGCTTGGCCAAGCCATGTTCTGCAGGGATCCCGGCAAAGTAGTTCCAGGGATGCAGGTTGGCGTGGAGATCGGAAGTGTGGAGAATTGTTAACCGCATTCCAATATCATAACTGAAGCAAAAGCCGCAATCCAAGCTCCCGTTTTCTGGGGAAGGGGGCCGTCACCTCAGCAAAAACAGCACCTGCACGCAGCCCACCAAAAAACCCAACAGCCCCCCCAAGTTGACGATGGCCTGCAGTTCCTGGCGCACAATTTGCTGAATGGCCTGCTCCAGCTCAGCAGGGGAGGTGGCGTTGACTTTGTCGGCAATCACCTGATCTAAGTTCAACACGGGGATCACCTGCATCATCAGCGATTCCAGATCCCGCTCTAGGTAGCGCTCCAGGATCAAAGCCAGGTCGGCGCTGATCTGATCGATGGAGGCGATCAGCGCCTTGGAGTTGCGCAGGCGACCCAACACCAGGCTGGCCACTTTTTCCCAATCGATGCTCTCCCCCAGCCCCTTGATAACCTCTGGCCCTTGGCTGCGCAGGTAATCTTGGATCCCATCGCGCAGGGCACGGCGCAACTGACGTACGGCGGAAACCGGCAGGTTTTGCAGGGAGAGGTTCTGCAGGATCTCGGTCAGGCGGCGGGGGGCGTTGATGTCTTTGAGCAGATCTTCCAAGATGGCCTCTGCCCCTTCCGGCTCCTCCAGGCAATAGGTGCGCAGGCGCAGCAGGGCGTTTTTGAGGCCAAACAAGTTGGCCACCAGCCAGTAGGAGCCGGTGGCCCGCTCGCGAAATTCTTCATCCAAAGCTTCGATGTTGCGATCGGTGAGAAAATCCACCAGGTTCTGCCGCAACACCTTGGGGGGCAGCGCCTGCTTCAGGATCCACTCCGAAAGCTGCCGGGCTTGCTCGGCGTTGAGGCGCAGCTCTAGCAGCACCTGGTCGAACAGTTGGTTAATCGGCCCCTCCAAAAAAGTCTCCTGGCGGGCGAGCACCTTCACCAGGCGGGGCAACGACTCGTTGAACAGATCGGCCAAGATGCGCGACAGCACCTGAGCGGTTTGCTGCTGTTGCTCGGGGTTTTGCAGCCGATCCAGCGCCACCCCCAGCAGCCAGCGGATCCCTGCCTGCATGCGCTCAGTTCGCAGCAGCTTGCGGGCCAGATTGTGCAGCTCCTCTGGCGTGAGCAGGGATCCCATGATGGTCTTGGCAATCTGCTTGGCCAGGCGGGGCTGGTTCTGCGGGATCAGGCCGGGCGTGAAGGGGATGCGCCAGCCGAAAATCCGATAGGCCCGGTAGGGCCGGAAGAGCATCTTGATGGCGATGTCGTTGGTGAAATAGCCGATCACCAGCCCGGCCAGGGGGGGCACGACGTAGATCCAAAGGGCCATGGAGCAAACTTGGGGGGATCTTCTCTACTCTACCGACCCGCTCCTGCTCGCTTCTTGTCAAGGCTATTGGATGATCAGGCTCTCGCTCAGTTCCAGTTCCACCAGGGTGTTGGGCTGCAGCGTCACCACCCGGTCGATGTTGGTACTACCTGCAGCAGCACCCGCCAGGCCGCCGGCCAGGATGGGCAAAAAGCCCCATCCCCCTGTGAGCACCCCCAAGGCCAACCCGCCCGCCGCCCCATAGCCCGCCCCACGGGCGACGGTGGTGCCCACATCGGCGTTGCGATCCAACCCAACCGGGAGCAGTGCAGACTGGCCTCTAATGAGATAGGTAGAAGGGCCGATGGTGAGGCGGTTGGCCACAAAGCGGTTGCCGAGGATCTGTTTCCGCAGGTCGGCATTGTCTTCGCCACGACTGAGGGGATCCCTGGGCCTGTAAACCGGCTCAAAGGTGCCCCACACCACACTCCCTGGCGGGATCACCACCTGGCCAAAGCGATCCAGCACTGGCTCGGAGACTTCCAGGTTGGCGCTGATGGCCTGGTAGGGCTGGAAGGTGATGGGTCGGTAGACCGTAAGAGGAATACGGGTGCCGGCAGGCAGCTCGCCCCGCGCGGCCCCAGCCAGGTTCCCCCCTGGGCTGAGGTCGGGCCGCCGTTGATAGGAGTAGGCTTCGCCTGGCGGAGCTGGTCCACCTGGCGCCGCTTGAACGGGCACCACCGGAATTGGGGCCGGGCTCGGATCCCCCGGTGGGGGGAGGGGATCCCCCGTGAGGGGCATTTGCGGCACCTGAGGCACAGGCGGCAGGGCTTGCGGAGCCGTGGAGCCGGGCGGGTTGCTGAGCAGAGGCAGGGTAGGGACGGGATTTGGCTGAGGGGCTTGGGGCGTGAACTCGAACTGCTGGGCAGTGATGGGAGCGACCGCCGCAGCCCACAACACCCCACTCACCAGCCACCCAAAGCCAACCCTTTGCCACGACGGCAAAAACGGCTGCAACGCTGAGCTCATGGATCCCGTCCAGTCACAACTGGCAGTAGCTTAGCATCCTGACCAGCTCGTGCCCACTAGATGTAGTATCTAGGGGCAACCCATTGGCCTTTAAAACACCACTAAAGCCTGTTCATGGGATCCCTCTTGCCTAAGAAGGGCTGGGAGAGGGAGAAGGCAAAGGCTCCACTACAGGCTCTGGGGTGGGGGTAGGCGTTGCTGTTGCGGTCGGAGTCGCTTCCGGTGTGGGCGTGGGTGTGGGAGTCGGCGTGGGTGTTGGAGTGGGTGTGGGTGTTGGAGTGGGTGTGGGTGTTGGAGTGGGTGTGGGTGTTGGAGTAGGGGTGGGCGTTGGAGTGGGTGTGGGCTGGGCGGCCTGCACCTGGAAAGACCACTGCTGGATGGCGGTGTTGCCGCTGGTATCGGCAATTTGGACGGCAATCAAGGTCGGTCGATCGGTGGGCAGCGGCTCGGCTGGGGTGTAGGCGAAGCCGGTGCGGCTGAGCTGAGCTTGGGCGGTAACGTCCACGTTGTTCACCAGCAGGGTAAAGCTATTGAGGTCGATTCCCTGGTCATCTTGAAAGCGAGCGGAGATGGATGGGCGCGGGTTGTCGGTCACCGCTCCGTTGGGCGGCGCCAGGTCGCTGATGGTGGGGAAGGTGGTGTCGGTCACCCGACCGATGCTGATGGTTTTGTCCGGCAATCGCACCAGGGTCACCAGCCCATTCCGCTCCAGACGGGCAAATACTGGCGCTTCCGAGGCCCGGTCTTGGCTGCGGAAGGTGTAGCTGCCCTCGTATTGGCCGGGGCGGGTTTCCTGCAGGGGCAGGTTGTAGGCAATGCCGGGAATGGAGAAAGACGCCTGCGCCCCTGGCGATCCCAGCAAATACACCGTCAAGGTATCTCCCGGCTTGACGGATCCCAGCTCCTCGCGGGCAAAGAAAGTTCTCACCTCTGGGGCGGCGGGCAGCGTTTCCACCAGCGGCTCCACGGGGATATCCGGCGTGGCCAGGGGCTCAGGCGTGGGGGGGACCTGAGCCAGAAGCTCGGTGCGGATCCCTGGCCCGGGGATGGCAGCTCCCACAGGCGGGTCTAGGCTGGGCACCCGGCCCACCTTGGCCAGCGCTTGGTAGGTGAGAGCCGCCACTTCCCCCCGCGTGGCCACCGCCTGGGCATTCAGTCGGGTGGGATCAGGGTAGAGCACCAACAGACCTTCTTGAACTGCTGTCGCGATGGGGGCGCGGGCAAAATTGGGAACCAAATTGGCATCGGTAAAGCCGGACAGAATGGCTTCAATTTGACCGGGATCCTCGAGGAGCCTGCCGTTGGTGGCGGCGCGGGTCAGAACGGTGATGGCCTGGGCGCGGGTGAGGACATCGTTGGGACGGAAGGTGCCGTCGGGAAAGCCGGAAACCAACCCCGCTGCTGCCGCCGCGCCGATGGAGGGAGCTGCCCAACTGGGAATGGGATCGGCAAAGGGGCGCACAGGGACGTTGGTATCTAGCCCAAAAGCTTTGGTGACGATAACGGCAAACTGGGCCCGCGTAATCGACTCGTTGGGGCGAAAGGTGCCGTCTGGGAAGCCGCCGATGATCTGCCGCTCATTGAGCCCGGCGATGTACTGGGCGCCCCAGTAGGTGCTGATATCGGAAAGTTGCGCCCAAACGGGATCCGCAACCAGCAACAAACTGCCCCAGCTCGCTATCACGGCTGCCGCCTTCCAACTTTGCCAAAGAGAAAACTCACGCATCCCCTACAACTCCTCGCTACCTGCTAGAAAGGCTCTAAGAAAAGACATCGGCCCAAACAATCAACAATCGAAGAAGAGCCGGATGGAGCATGACTCTAGTCAATAATATGCTGGACTATACTGAAAATAATGCCCAGTATGTTCAGTATGGCTGCTTGGTATGGCTAGGTATGTAAAACCGAGAGAAGCGGCGGATTATT
>NZ_JBSSDI010000062.1:2500-5125 GCF_054060575.1 Thermostichus sp. MS-CIW-15
CCGGATCCCGAGTAGCACGGGGCAGGTGAAATCCCGTGTGAATCAGCGAGAACCATCTCGCAAGGCTAAATACTCCTGTGTGACCGATAGTGAACCAGTACCGTGAGGGAAAGGTGAAAAGAACCCCGGGAGGGGAGTGAAAGAGAGCATGAAACCGTGTGCCTACAAGCAGTGGGAGCCCGATTGAACGGGTGACCGCGTGCCTGTTGAAGAATGAGCCAGCGAGTTACAGCGTGGGGCAGGTTAAGGCGGGAATGCCGGAGCCAAAGGGAAACCGAGTCTGAATAGGGCGTTGGTCGCACGCTGTAGACCCGAACCTGGGTGATCTAACCATGGCCAGGCTGAAGCTTGGGTAAAGCCAAGTGGAGGGCCGAACCGGTTGATGTTGAAAAATCATCGGATGAGCTGTGGTTAGGGGTGAAATGCCAATCGAACCCAGAGCTAGCTGGTTCTCCCCGAAATGCGTTGAGGCGCAGCGTCGACAGGTACCTGGTGGGGTAGAGCTCTGAATCGATGCGGGCGGCGAGAGCTGTACCAAATCGAACCAAACTGCGAATACGCCAGGGTTAGTCGGCAGTGAGACGGTGGGGGATAAGCTCCATCGTCGAGAGGGGAACAGCCCAGACCACCAACTAAGGCCCCCAAGACATCGCTCAGTGGTTAAGGAGGTGGGGGTGCGAAGACAACCAGGAGGTTGGCTTAGAAGCAGCCACCCTTTAAACAGTGCGTAACAGCTGACTGGTCAAGCGCCCTTGCGCCGAAAATGAACGGGACTAAGCGATGCGCCGAAGTTGTGGATGTGAATGGTAGGGGAGCGTTCCGCACTAGGGTGAAGCGGTAGCGTGAGCAGCCGTGGACGAGGCGGAAGTGAGAATGTTGGCTTGAGTAGCGCAAACATTGGTGAGAATCCAATGCCCCGAAAACCCAAGGGTTCCCCCGGAAGGTTCGTCCGCGGGGGGTTAGTCGGGACCTAAGGCGAGGCCGACAGGCGTAGTCGATGGAGACAGGGTTGATAATCCCTGACTGGCAACTGGAGCTGAGGAGGGACGCACGAGAGCTAGCCACACCCTGAATGGATTGGGAGGGGTCTACGGACTCCGCGTGGTGAAGGGTAGTGCCAAGAAAAGCTCGTAGGCGATGAAGGTTGTCACCCGTACCCGAAACCGACACAGGTGGGTGGGTAGAGAATACCCAGGGGCGCGAGATAACCCTCTCTAAGGAACTCGGCAAAATGACCCCGTAACTTCGGGAGAAGGGGTGCCAGCGCGAGCTGGCCGCAGTGAAAGGGCCCAGGCAACTGTTTACCAAAAACACAGGTCTCTGCTAAGTCGCAAGACGACGTATAGGGGCTGACGCCTGCCCAGTGCCGGAAGGTTAAGGAAGTCGGTTAGCGCAAGCGAAGCTGGCGACCGAAGCCCCGGTGAACGGCGGCCGTAACTATAACGGTCCTAAGGTAGCGAAATTCCTTGTCGGGTAAGTTCCGACCCGCACGAAAGGCGTAATGATCTGGGCGCTGTCTCGGAGAGGGACTCGGCGAAATAGACTTGTCTGTGAAGATGCGGACTACCTGCACCTGGACAGAAAGACCCTATGAAGCTTTACTGTAGCCTGGAATTGGGTTCGGGCCTTGCTTGCGCAGGATAGGTGGGAGACTGGGAAGTACCCCTTGCGGGGGGTATGGAGTCGCCGGTGAGATACCACTCTGGCAGGGCTAGAATTCTAACTTTCCGCCCGGAAGCGGGGGAAAAGACAGTTTCAGGTGGGCAGTTTGACTGGGGCGGTCGCCTCCTAAAAGGTAACGGAGGCGCGCAAAGGTTCCCTCAGACTGGTTGGAAATCAGTCGTAGAGTGCAAAGGCATAAGGGAGCTTGACTGCAAGACCTACAAGTCGAGCAGGGACGAAAGTCGGCCTTAGTGATCCGACGGCGCTGAGTGGAAGGGCCGTCGCTCAACGGATAAAAGTTACTCTAGGGATAACAGGCTGATCTCCCCCAAGAGTTCACATCGACGGGGAGGTTTGGCACCTCGATGTCGGCTCATCGCAACCTGGGGCGGAAGTACGTCCCAAGGGTTGGGCTGTTCGCCCATTAAAGCGGTACGTGAGCTGGGTTCAGAACGTCGTGAGACAGTTCGGTCCATATCCGGTGCAGGCGCGAGAGGATTGAGAGGAGCTCTCCCTAGTACGAGAGGACCGGGAGGGACGCACCGCTGGTGTACCAGTTATCGTGCCAACGGTAGACGCTGGGTAGCCATGTGCGGAGTGGATAACCGCTGAAAGCATCTAAGTGGGAAGCCCACCTCAAGATGAGTCCTCTGTTAAGGTCCCGGGAAGACGACCCGGTAATAGGCTCTAGGTGGAAGTGCAGCAATGCATGCAGCCGAGGAGTCCTAATAGACCGTCTGCTTGACCCAACTGCAGGGGTGTTCTGCCTTCTCTTGCTGTGCAGCTTTCAAGGTGTTTTTCCCTTTGCCTGGTGCCTATGGCGATGTGGAACCACGCCGACCCCATCCCGAACTCGGACGTGAAACGCATCAGCGGCGAACCTACTTGAGGGGTGACCCTCCGGTAACCTAGCTCGGTGCCAGGCTCATCTCTCCACACCAACCCCCCAATACAAGGGGGGTT
>NZ_JBSSDI010000063.1:0-2821 GCF_054060575.1 Thermostichus sp. MS-CIW-15
GTTGTTGGCAGCGAAGTCTCGACGCAAGCGGTGATCCGCGCCTGCTACCAGCAGGTGTACGGCTATGTGCCCTATGAAGGCCAACGGCTAACCCGTTGGGAGATCAAGCTGGAGTCGGGGGAAATTCCTGTCAAAGAGTTTATTCGCCAACTGGCCAAGTCGGATCTCTTCCGCAACAAGTACTGGTCCAGCTTGTATGTCTGCAAAGCCATCGAGTTTATCCACCGCAAGCTGCTGGGCCGACCCACCTACGGGCGCCAGGAGATGAACCGCCTATTTGACATCGCCTCCAAGAAAGGGTTCTACGCCGTCGTGGACGCCATCCTCGACAGCGAGGAGTACCAGCAGGTCTTCGGGGAAGATATCGTGCCCTATGAGCGCTACCTCACCCCCGGCGGCCTGGCGCTGCGGCGGATGCGCCCCGGCTCCACCGACATGGCAGTGACCAAGCCCATTCGCACCGACGAGGACATTCCGCTGTTTGTCAAGTTGGGTCAGCCTCGGGATATGCCTTCCGGCGAGCTGGAAATCCAGCGGCGGGCCCAGCAGGGGGTGCCCAAGGTACGCCAAGAGATCCCTGTCTTCAAGCTCACCAGCCTGGCCAACAAAGCGGAAGTCAACAACCTCATCCGCGCCGCCTACCGGCAGGTCTTCGAGCGGGATATGGACATCTACAACATCAGCGCCGAGCTCAGCTCTGCCGAGTCCAAGCTGCGCAACGGCGAGATCACCGTCAAGGAGTTCATCGAGGCCCTGGGGTGTTCCGAGCTGTACCGCTCCGAGTTCTATGCCCCCTATCCCAACACCAAGGTGATCGAGCTGGGCACCAAGCACTTCCTGGGCCGTGCTCCTCTCAACCAGCAGGAGATCCGCAAGTACAACCAGATCTTGGCCACCCAGGGGGTGAAAGCCTTTGTGCGCGCCCTGCTGAACACCCAGGAGTATCGGGATCTCTTCGGCGAGGACACGGTGCCCTATCGCCGCTTCCCCACCCTGCCGGCGGCCAACTTCCCCAACACGCAGGAGCTGTACGGTCGCCTTACCAAGCAAAACCGCGAGCTGGTGGTGCCCAGCTTCAGCCCTGTGGGCAATGACCGCAGCTAGATATGGAGCTGATACATTCACGCTAAACTCTCCTGAACATGGTTCAGGAAAGAAGCGATCGCATCCTGCCTATCTCTGAGCAGGAAGGCGGTATCCCGCAAAGCCCTGAGGAATACCCCCCGAGCGCTTTCCCCCTTCACTTCCCGGCAACCGTTGCGGTGGACTCAAGGATCAGGGGGAAACTTGGTCTACTATATCCCTCTCAATGACTTTTGCCAAACCGCCTAAAGCTCAGTAAATTCAGCAAAGTTCAGGGTTTTGGGGGTTAGAGGCATGCTCTCAACCCCTTCTCTCCTTTTGTGGGAGAGGGAAAAGACAAATTAGCTCCACAAAGGCAGAGGAGACTGGGCTTCATAGCCCAGATGCCGTAGCGCAGCAGGGGTAACCACTCGACCCCGGGGCGTGCGCTGCAAGTAGCCGATCTGCAACAGATAAGGCTCATACACTTCTTCAATGGTTTGGGGATCCTCACCCGTCACCGCGGCCATCGTCTCCAAGCCCACTGGCCCTCCACCGAACTGCTCCACCAGCACCGTCAGCAGCTTGCGATCGATCCAATCCAAACCCATGGGATCCACCTGGAACAGCTCCAGAGCGGCTGCTGCCACTTCTTGGCTAATGTGGCCATCCCCTCGCACCTGGGCGTAATCTCGCACCCGCTTGAACAGGCGGTTGGCAATGCGGGGCGTGCCCCGAGAACGGCGGGCGATCTCTGCAGCCCCTTCTGGATCGGTGGAGACATTTAAGAGGCGAGCCGTGCGCAGCACGATCTGCACTAGCTCGTGAGGCTCGTAAAAGCGCAGCCGTTGCACGTGGCCAAAGCGATCCCGCAGCGGCGAGGTGAGGGCGCCAATGCGGGTTGTGGCCCCGATGAGGGTAAAGCGTTCCAAGGGCAGAGAGGTGATGCGAGCAGAGCGACCTTTGCCAATGGTGATATCAAGACGAAAATCCTCCATCGCCGGATAGAGTAATTCTTCTGTAACCTTGGGCAGGCGGTGGATCTCGTCAATAAACAACACATCCCCCCGCTTCAAGCGCACCAAATACCCGGCAATGTCGCGGGGGCTCTCCAAAGCCGGCGCGGTGGTCATGTAGAACTGGGATCCCATTTCTGCCGCCAGCACTGCTGCCACCGTGGTTTTGCCTAGACCAGGCGGGCCGTAGAACAGCAGGTGATCCAGAGGCTCTTGGCGAGCGCGGGCCGCCGCAATGGCAATGGAGAGCACTTCTTTAAGTTCCGTCTGGCCAATATATTCCGCTAGGGTGCGCGGGCGCAGGGATTCTTCCTGCGCTTCGCCAGGGTGGGCTTGCGGCTGCAACAGGGCAGAGGGATCCGCTCCCCTTTCCCCAGCAAAGCTCAACTCTCTGCCTTCTTTTCTCCAGGCTGAAGACTTTTGCTGCCGCCGCTTGGGGCCCTCAGCGTTCTGGCCTGTATCCCGAGAAGAAATGATTGCCATATCCCTAAGTCACAGAGGCAATGGCCCCAATTTAACTCTAGAAAAGCTCTGGGAAAGATCACCCCAGCAAAGAGAACAAAAAAATCCCCCAGACCAAGCCGGGGGATCCACCAATGCTGTTGAAGCGTCAGGTCAGGCCATCAGCCACGCACCGCAGGCGCTACCTCCACCGCCGCCAGGTCCAGCGGGAAGTTGTGCGCATTCCGCTCGTGCATCACTTCCATCCCCAGGTTGGCACGGTTCAACACATCAGCCCACGT
>NZ_JBSSDI010000064.1:0-2744 GCF_054060575.1 Thermostichus sp. MS-CIW-15
CAGCGTCGCGTAGTGACAACGGAAACGGACAGAATGCTATCGCTTCACCGCTGAGCAGTAATGCTCAGCAGTGTTCAGCGTAAATGTATCAGCTAAAAGTTCCCAGAGGGCTGGCAAGCGCTGCTTAGCTCGCCAATGAAGGTCATTAGCCTACTCACTGATTTTGGTCTTCAGGATCCCTACGTGGGCATTCTGAAGGGGGTGATTTGGGGGATCGCGCCCCAGGTTCAGTTTATCGACCTTAGCCACGAAATCCCGCCTCAGGACGTGGCAGCGGCCCGTTTTGCCTTGATGACGGCCTATCCCCATTTACCTTCTGAAACCATTCACCTAGCGGTGGTAGATCCAGGGGTGGGGAGCAGCCGAAGGGCGGTGGCCATCCAAACCCAAGGAGGCTATTTGGTCGGCCCTGACAATGGCCTCTTCAGCGGCGTTCTGGAGCAATCCCCACCTCTAGCTGCTGTGGAACTCAACCGACCCTGCTATTGGCGCACCCCCTCCCCCAGCCGTACCTTTCACGGGCGGGATATTTTTGCCCCCGTGGCCGCCCACCTGGCCAACGGGATCCCCTTGGCAGAGTTGGGGGATCCCTTGGATGTGGCCGAGCTGGTTCGCTGGGACTGGCCGCCACCTCAGGCAGAACCCGACGGCGGCCGCGGCGTGATCCAGTCCATCGACCGCTTCGGCAACGGCATCACCACTCTCCCTGGCAACTGGGTAGAGGGCCGCAACTGGAGGGCCTGGATCAAGGGGATCACCATCCGCTCCGCCGCCACCTTTGCCGAGGGAAGCGAGGGCGAGCTGCTTGCCCTGGTGGGCAGCTCCGGCTGGGTGGAGATCGCGCAAAACCGGGGCAACGCCAGCCGCACCTTGGATTTCAAAGTAGGGGACGAGGTGCGCGTGCAGTGGGATAGCTAGCCGAACTCCCTCCCCCCTGCCCCCTCTCGCTTGGGGAGAAGGGAGACTAGGCAGGCTGGCTTTCCACCGTTAAAGTTTCCGGCTCAGCTGCGGAAGTTGAGGTTCCTATCTGAACTTTGACCGCCCGCACGGCATCGGCCTTGGGCAGGGTGAGGGTGAGAATGCCATCCCGGTAGATGGCCGAGACTTTTTCCGGCTGAATGCTTTTGGCTAGCTTGAGGGTGCGTTGAAAAGGCTGAGGCTCCACCTCTTGGTAGCGTAATTCAGCACCTTCAGGGCCTTGAAGCTGGATCTCACCGCTGATGGAGAGCTGCTGGGCTGTGGCCTCGATGTGGAAGCGTTCCCGATTGGCCCCCGGCGCCCACAACTGGACGATGTAGGCTTCGCCGCTCTCCCAAACCTGTAATGGCGTGGGGAAGAAAGTGCGAGGGTGCTCTCCAGAGCTCTGCTGCCTCGGGAAGTCAAGGGTGCTTTGCTGCACGCGCACATCGAGGATGGGGGTGAAGTAAACCAATTGCATAGCCGCTCCTTGGGTAGTAGGGTGGACAATTCTTGAAAAACGGGTCAACAGGGGTAACAACCGGATCCCACCGTTCTACAGAACTCCCCCCACGTCGGAAAAAGCTGTATTGAGACGAGATGGGATCCAAACCCCGTTCTGCTTCAATGATCCAAGACCGCTGTTGCCAGCAGGGAGGGCAAACCGATCCAGCTAGGGGAGGATCCCATCACCTTTCTCCAAAGTTCACTTTGGACAACCTCATCTAGAGCCAGCGGGATCCCTGTCGCAACCTTTTCTCTGCCGGTTCGATCGGCTTCTGCTGAGAATGCTGCCGCCAGACAGCTTGACAGAGGCATGGGCGTTAGGGCCGCGCGGTAACAGCCTGGATTCTCTAACAGTTCAGCACAGTTTATCAAAGCTTAAAAGTCTAACTCTAGCTTCAATTGAAGTTGTTTGGTTAGTCTCTCAGTTTGGTAGCAAGTTTTGAGAGAGACCTGACAGACAAGGCAGGCCGCCTCTAAGATGGCCTTCAAACCAGGACAGCTTGAGCAGTGGGATCCCATGTACGTGTATTGCCCAGAAGAAGTTTTGGAGGCAGGAGCGCCATACAACCTTGAGGAGCTGATAGAACGGCTGGAGCAGGGGGATCGCACCCTTTTAAGCCGGTTGTTCGACGTTCGCTACCCCTACTGGAAACGCAACCTCCGGCGCAACCTTCGCTTGGTGGCTGATCTGCGCTATCTGGGAGAGGTGCCGGTTTTGGTCTTGTTTGGCCTTTGGGGGAGAGGCAGCCACGAGTACCGAGAGTTCCTGGAGCGGCGGCAGGATCCCAGCTATCAAGAGCGGGTGAGGAACTGGGTGTCTGACGATCAGCTACAGGCATGGCTGGCACAAAGGCAAGCGGAAAATGAACAAGAAGAAGCGCGGCAAAACCAGCTCCTCCCTCTGCCCAACGAACTGTACGATTGGACACAGTTTTTAAATACTCCCAACCGCCAGGAGCGGCTTGTGTTGGAAAGCGGGGAATGGGTTCGGCAAGTGCAAGCCCTTTCTCTAGAACAGCGGCGCCAAGTGTATCGGGCGGTAGAGCAATTCATCATTGGCGATGAGAAAGGGAATCTCTACTGGAAACTACCACTGTTTTATCCAGAAACTGAGGTTAGGTGCTGGCGGGAAGGCTCGATACATCTGGCTATCAGCCTGGTGCAGGTATGTGAGCAGGAAAAAGTCTTACAGCCTTTTAATTTAAAATAGGGTACAGGTATTCAAGAGGAAGGAGAGAAAGGAATGCCGACTCATTCTTTGGATTTGCGGCAAAGAGTTG
>NZ_JBSSDI010000065.1:0-2553 GCF_054060575.1 Thermostichus sp. MS-CIW-15
TCAGCGTCGCGTAGTGACAACGGAAACGGACAGAATGCTATCGCTTCACCGCTGAGCAGTAATGCTCAGCAGTGTTCAGCGTAAATGTATCAGCGGCGCGATCTGCACCGAAAAGCGAGCCGGCGAGAGGCCCTCCCCACAACTTTCCGCTGCCGCCTCAAATAAATCCCGAGAATCCTCGGCAATTTGCCAGGGATCGATCAAGTCCGGATCCAGCCGCTGCTTGGGTATTTCAGCAGCCAAGAGCCGCTCTGTCTTGGCCCAGGCCTGGGAGCTGGCAAAGCGCAGGGATCCCTTCACTTTGTCGGCCAGTTGGGCGCCCGGCAGCTCGCCCAAGGCCGCCTGCGCCCGCAGCTTGTCTACATATTTTATATTTTTGGGCCCACAGGGTGGCCAAGCTGCAAGTTGTAGCTGTTTCTGCACTTCCCATCGATCCCACGGCCTCGCCCGAGAAGCTAGATTCTGTTACCTACAATACCCTTAGCACGTCGCCGTTGCAGCCTGTAAAGAAAAGAACTTACAGAATATTAATTCCCCCGCAACAATCGTTTACGTCGGGAAAGGGCACTCCCCCTAGCCGGCAAGTTGGCAACACCTTAAAATATCCTAAAATCCGCTCGGAAAAGTGGAGTTTTTGTGGCAGAATAGACTGTAGATCGATCGATGGCAAGGATCCGGATCCCGGCCTCACCGGACTGAACTCTTTACTGAGGAGAAAGAGCGTATGGCTCTCCGACTTGGCGATACAGCTCCCAATTTTACGCAAAAGTCCACCCACGGCGAAATTGACTTCTACTCCTGGGCCGGGGATAGCTGGGTAGTGTTGTTTTCCCACCCTGCCGACTACACGCCGGTCTGCACCACCGAACTGGGCACCGTTGCCAAGCTGATGCCCGAATTTGAAAAGCGGGGGGTGAAGGTGCTGGCCCTCAGCGTGGACGATGTGGACTCCCACCTGGGCTGGGTGAAAGACATCGAGGAAACCCAGAACGCTATCGTGAACTACCCCATCTTGGCAGATGTAGACCGCAAGGTCTCGCAGCTCTACGGCATGTTGGATCAAACCAACCTTAACCAAGAAGGGCTGCCCTTGACGGTGCGCTCGGTTTTCGTTATCGATCCCAACAAGAAAATCCGCCTCATCCTTACGTATCCGGCCAGCACGGGCCGCAACTTCGACGAGCTTTTGCGGGCCATCGACGCTCTGCAGTTGACGGATAAGTACAGCGTCGTCACCCCTGCCGACTGGAAAGATGGCGACGACGTCATTATCCCGCCTTCGCTGCAGGATCCTGAAGTGCTAAAAGAAAAGTTCCCGAAAGGTTACAAGGAGCTCAAGCCCTACCTGCGGCTCACCCCTCAGCCCAATAAGTAAGTCCACCCCCCTTGGCAGGAAGGGATCCCTTCTCCGCCGAAGCCGTGATTCCTTTCTCTGGATCCCCGCCGAGGGGATCCTTGACTTTATGGTTCTTTAAACCCGCCTAAGACGGTTTCGGAGGGCGCTGCGCTGGCCTAGGCGAAACCTCCTCTTCTGGGAGAGAACGATCGCCGGTGGGGTTGGGATCGAGTTGGGCGGCAAGTTTAGGCTTCGGGGAAGGAAGCTGCTGCTGTTTCGGCCAGCCTCTCCACTGTAAAGTAGCGATGGAACTTATCCGTCACCCGCAACCAGGGGGAGCGGCTGCCTTCTTTGCGATAGCGGGTCACAAAGCCCTTTTCCACCAGCTCTGCCACGTGTTGGTAAGCGCCCTGACCGCGCAACTCCACCAAGTCAGCTTGCGAGAGGGGGCCACGTAGAACGATGGTTGCCAAGGTACGGGTGGCGCCCACCCCGATTTCAGGGGGCAAGAGCTGGTTGGCCAGCTCCAGAAAAGGCTCCCGCAACTGCAGAGCAAACCCCTCCTCCACCTGCAGCACCTCTAGGGCAGAATCGCGGTGGGCGTAGTCTTCCATCAGCTCCAACAGCGCATCGTAGGCCTCCTCGCGGCTGCAGTGGGCCAACTGGGCCAGCGTCGATAGGGCCAACGGCTGTCCCTTCAGGTAGAGGATTGCCTCGATCTGATTTTTCAGGGCTAAAAGACGCCCCCCTCCTATCTCTGGCCTGGAATCTGAAACCGACTTGGAACGACGCGAGGGCATAGCGACAAGGGATCCGCTAACCTGTCCCGTAGCATAGCAGCAGTTGCAGACTGAGGGATCCCTGCTGGGGCGGCCTGGGCCAAGGCGAGCGTTGCTATGCTAAACCATGGCAGGGTCTGCTTTCTCGCCCATCGCGCTACTCGGTGCGGAGTACAATTGCACAGCCTGAAGCCAATTGCGTAGCATAAATAGGGTTTGGGGATCCCAGAGAATTGGAGAGGTGTCCGAGCGGTTTAAGGAAGCAGTCTTGAAAACTGCCGTGGTTCACGCCACCGTCGGTTCGAATCCCACCCTCTCCGTTGCTTTTCCGTTGCTTTATTGAGTACAGCCTGTTAAGGGCTCAAGGGGTACAATAGCAGCACTTAGCAAACCAACTTCGGAAGGAGGATGGATTGATCAGTAGTAAAGAAGTCTTCA
>NZ_JBSSDI010000066.1:0-2508 GCF_054060575.1 Thermostichus sp. MS-CIW-15
ATGCACGAGCGGAATGCGCACAACTTCCCGCTGGACCTGGCGGCGGTGGAAGTGGCGCCGGCCATCCGCGGCTAATCCACTCCTGACCTAGTCGATCAGTCCTTCTTGAATCCCCTGGCAGACGCTGGGGGGTTTTTTCTTCTACCGCCCTCTCCGATCCAGGTGGGAGACCAAAATGGCAAACGGTTTCACCAGGATCTTTCCCCCAGTCAGTTAGAGTAGGGCTATCGCATCTGCGAGTAAAGGATATGGCGATCATTTCTTCTCGGGCTGCGGGGGCTGAGGATCCCGGGCAGCGGCAGCAAAAGAGTTCTGCTCGCAGAAGAGAGTCGAAATTGGCTTTTGCTAGGGCGGAAGGGCTACTGCAACCGCAGGCTCACCCCAGCGAAGCTCAAGAAGAATCCCTGCGCCCGCGCACCCTGGCAGAGTACATTGGCCAGACAGAGCTGAAGGAAGTGCTCTCCATCGCTATTGCAGCGGCCCGCGCCCGCGGGGAGCCTTTGGATCACCTGCTGTTCTACGGCCCGCCTGGCTTGGGCAAAACCACGGTGGCCGCGGTGCTGGCGGCGGAGATGGGATCCCGCTTCTACATGACCACGGCCCCGGCGCTGGAGAGCCCCCGTGACATTGCCGGCTACTTGGTGCGCCTGAAGCAGGGGGACGTGCTGTTTATCGACGAGATCCACCGCCTGCCCAAGGTAACCGAAGAGCTGCTCTATCCAGCAATGGAGGATTTTCGCCTCGACATCACTGTTGGCAAGGGACGCTCGGCCCGCATCACCTCCATACCCCTGGAGCGCTTTACCCTCATCGGGGCCACTACCCGCATTGGCGCTCTGACTTCGCCGCTGCGGGATCGCTTTGGCCAGGTGCAGCGGCTGCGCTTCTATGAGCCCCACGAACTGGCGGAAATTGTGTTGCGCAGCGCTCGCCTCTTGAACACCTCCATTGACCGAGCGGGAGCCGAGGAGATTGCCCGCCGATCCCGAGGCACACCGCGCATTGCCAACCGCCTCCTGAAGCGAGTGCGCGATTATGCCCAGGTGCGGGGGGATGGCCACATCAGCCGTGAGGTGGCAGCCGCTGCCCTGGAGCTGTTTCAGGTGGATCCCATGGGTTTGGACTGGACGGATCGCAAGCTGCTGACGGTACTGGTGGAGCAGTTTGGGGGAGGGCCCGTGGGCTTGGAGACCATGGCCGCAGTGACAGGTGAAGATCCCCAGACAATTGAGGAGGTGTACGAGCCCTACCTGCTGCAGATTGGCTACCTGCAGCGCACGCCAAGGGGTCGGGTGGTTACCCCCGCTGCCCTGCAGCACTTAGGCTACACAGCCCAGTCCCCTCTGCCTGTGTGGAGCTAATGGTTTTCCTCTCCCACCAGGGGAGAGGGGGGTTGAGCTAGCTGCGATCGTTGCTGCCAACAGGTCTGAAACTGGGCACCACGAGCTCCTTGTTTTGCTTGGTGAGGCGGCCATACAGCTCTTGGGTGTTGGGGAAGTTGGCCGCCGGCAAGGTGGGGAAGCGGCGATAGGGCACCGTGTCCTCGCCGAAGAGATCGCGATACTCCTGGGTGTTGAGCAGGGCGCGCACGAAGGCCTTCAACCCCTGGGTGGCCAAGATCTGGTTGTACTTGCGGATCTCCTGCTGGTTTAGGGGTGCGCGGCCCAGGAAGTGCTTGGTGCCCAGCTCGATCACCTTGGTATTGGGATAGGGAGCGTAGAACTCGGAGCGGTACAGTTCCGAGCACCCCAGCGCCTCGACGAACTCCTTGACGGTGATCTCGCCATTGCGCAGCTTGGACTCGGCAGAGCTGAGCTCGGCGCTGATGTTGTAGATGTCCATGTCGCGCTCGAAGATCTGCCGGTAGGCGGCGCGGATGAGGTTGTTGACCTCGGCTTTGTTGGCCAGGCTGGTGAGCTTGAAGATGGGTACCTCCTGGCGCACCTTGGGCACCCCCTGCTGGACTCGCCGCTGGATCTCCAGCTCGCCGGAGGGCTTGTCCTGGGGCTGGCCCAGCTTGACAAAGAGGGGGATATCGTCGTCGGTGCGGATGGGCCTGGTGACCACGGCCATGTCGCTGGATCCGGGGCGCATGCGCCGCCGCGCTAGACCGGCAGGGGTGAGGTAGCGCTCGTAGGGCACGACGTCTTCCCCGAAGACCTGCTGGTACTCCTCGCTGTCGAGGATGGCGTCCACCACGGCGTAGAAGCCCTGCTTGGAGGCAATGTCGAACAGCCGGTTCATCTCCTGCCGGCCGTAGGTGGGCCGGCCCAGCAGCTTGCGGTGGATGAACTCGATGGCCTTGCAGACATAGAGACTAGACCAGTACTTGTTGCGGAACAGATCTGACTTGGCCAACTGGCGGACAAACTCTTTGACGGTAATCTCGCCCGACTCCAGCTTGATCTCCCAGCGGGTTAGCCGTTGGCCTTCATAGGGCACATAGCCGTACACCTGCTGGTAGCAGGCGCGGATCACCGCTTGCGTCGAGACTTCGCTGCCAACAAC
>NZ_JBSSDI010000067.1:0-1736 GCF_054060575.1 Thermostichus sp. MS-CIW-15
CAGCCGATAAACACGAATCTGTCGCGCTTGAGCCAGTCGTCGACGATGTCGAACCATCCTCGCTCCTGGCGCGCGCGCCCTACTGCGATGGTCATCTCAACCTCTCCTTAAAAACATGATGAGGACATTAATGAAACTACAAATTTTGCTCCTTTGAAGCAAGACTGGTGCCTAGGTATAAAGACTCAGTCTGCGAACTTGTCGCCTTGGTTTCCCTGCACGGATTCCTGGCCAGAACTGACCAACCGCTGCTTCAGGCAGCTTTGCTGGCGTTCCGAACTGCTCTTGGAATCCTCAGCAGAGCTGTGGCGATCCCGACGAGCCGCCCTAGGGCCACCGAACAAGTTTCACGGCTGTCGGCATTACAATTTAGCCTACGCCAGTAAAGACTTGTAAATTGCTTTCATTATAGAGGGGGGGGACTCGTTCCCATCAAGTCCGAGGTGGCTGGGATCTTCACAGACTGTAATCTTTGCGGTTTTTCTCTCCTGAGATATTGAGCTAGAGGGGCTGCCTCACCCTGGGGAAGGCCGAAGGCACAAGATCCGATATCCTTGAAGGGCGAGGCAATCCACCTGAGAGGAATCTATGGCTAGTGAGATCTTCACCATTGCTGGGCTCTCCATCGTCCTGACCCTAGTGGGTGTGGCGCTTGGATACGGGATCTTGCGCATCACCCAGGGCGGGGCCGAGTAGGGATTTCCTCATTTGGTAAAACATGAAAATCGGCATCGTCGGCGCCGGGGCAGTCGGGGGGCATTTGGCCGTTTGCCTGGCTCGCGCCGGCTTTTCAGTCAGTGTGGTGGCGCGGGGATCCCACCTGCAGGCCATCCGCAGCCAAGGCTTGAAGCTGATCCGGCAGGGGGATCCCCCTGTGGCTTGGGTAGAGCGGCTGACGGCCAGCGACGACTTGGCTGAGCTGGGGCGGCAAGATGTGGTGATCGTTGCTGTCAAGGCCCACAGCTTGCCCCTGCTTGCCCCGCAATTGGGATCCCTGTGTGGCCCGGATAGCCCCGTTGTGGTTGTCCAGAATGGTATCCCCCGGTGGTACTTTTACCGGCATGGCGGCGAGTTTGAGGGGCGCTCCTTGACTTCGGTGGATCCGGGCGGGGTGATCGCCGCGCATCTGCCAGTCGAGCGGGTGATCGGCTGTGTGGTGTACATCGCCGTGCAGTTGGCAGAGCCGGGGGTAGTTTTGCATACCGGTGGCGGGCGCTACATTCTGGGAGAGCCGGATGGGTCGTTGTCGGAGCGGCTGCGCTCTCTGGCGGCCATCTTTGAGCAGGGGCAGCTTTCTGTGGCCCTCACCTCCCAAATTTGGGTCGAGATCTGGCAAAAACTTTGGGGGAACGCCGCCTTCAATCCCATCAGCGCCCTTACCCGCGCGGCCCAAGACGCAATTGCCCAGTACCCGCCCACCCATGCTTTGGTTCGGTCGGCGATGCAGGAAACCGAGGCGGTGGCCCAAGCATTTGGGATCCGGCTGCCGGTCTCTTTGGAAGAGCGGCTGAAGGATGCAGCCCGTGTGGGCTCCCATCGCACCTCGATGCTGCAGGATATCGAGCGGGGGCAACCGACGGAGATCGAGAGCATTGTCGGCGCCATCACGGAGCTGGGGCGTTGGGCGGGGATCCCGACTCCCCATCAGAACCTCCGGGGTACTCCCGCCACAGCGCAGCTTGGCGGGCTGGAGGATAGGCGGTGAGACGAAGGGGTTCAATGCCCCTGAGTCTCAC